>JASCXY010000060.1 GCA_030012235.1 Balneolaceae bacterium ANBcel3
ATCACATAAATAATCATGATTCGAGCTCTTTTCGGACTACTCCTCTTATCGGGCACGGCCGCCGGTTCGATGACATTGACCACCGGGGTCTCTTGCTGCAAGGTTATTCTGGCTTCTTCAAAACGCTCGGCCATGGAGTTATATAGGTTGAAGGTCAGGTCGTATTCGCTCTGAAGGCGCTGTTCCCGTGTACGCGCCAATTCGGTCAGCTGCCCGCGGTTTTCGTCACGGAACCGGGCCAAACGCTCTTGTGCTTCTTCGAATCGCTGACGGGCTTCTTCGTATCGCCCCTCTATAAACATCACATTGCCCGCCGCCTTTTCTGTCCGATAGGCTTTGATGTAATCGGTCAAAAATAGAACAACCTGATAGGCTACTTCCGCCGCTACTTCCGCATCGGGCATCTGCACACGTACCTCAATGGTCCCGTTCTGATCGTTGTAACTGGTATTGATTCGTTCTCTTAAATCTTCAATCACTTCCCATTGTATGCGGTTCATCCGGATGATCTGAACCACCGGTGACGGTTCTTCTAACCATATCTCACCGCGCAGCTCTTCTTCATCTTCAAACAGGCTCCGAATTCCACCAAGGACCGTAAAGGGCAGGCCAATGGTATATTTTTTTGCAATGTCTACCGCCGATGGAGGGTTTAATTCCGTCAGATACATATACAGGGTTGCGGTGGTATCGTGTCGTGCCGCATAGACCTCATGTTCCATTAACAGCATCATCAGCGGCAGGCTTCGGGTAACATCCGGATATAGGCTGGCAGGTATTCCTTCCGAGGGTTGGGCTTGTCCGCTTACCCCAAACTGCCTGGCCACTCCACCCAACCGCCCCAAATTTGCTTCCTGGCGCACTTCGGGCATCAGCTTCACCTGGCTGGTATACTCTTCTCCGCTGCACAATGCCACAAACAGGCCCAGAGCCATGAATGCAACCACGCTGTAGATAATCGTGCGCCGCCCCTGCCAGACGGTTTTCAGGAGTTCTATAAGATCTATTTCGTCGTCGGACGTCGTATGATACTCCGGAAAGGAACCCACCTGAACCAAACGGTATTCCGGCTGTCCTTCCGCAGGTCCCGGCGTACTTCCGGTTCCTTTTTGATGGTGTTCGTCGTTTTTCTCGTTGCTCAAAGTCTCAGTTTTTTTCTTTGTTCTGAATGATTCAGGTTGTTCTAAGGTCTTACCTCGAAAGGCGGTCGATCATGATAGCTACCGTGCTTGCCATGGAAATTACGGCGGATGAGATGGCGATGACCTCGCCTGTGCTTCTTCGCTCTCGTTCCACTTTTTCCGGAATAATAATCTCGGCCCCGGGCTGAATCGTTGGATTATTTCTGAATATTCCGAAAAAATAGTTTTTTCTCCGATCTACGTCCCCGTTGGCATAAATCACATACGCCCTCCGGTTTTTGGCATTCTCAGTAAACCCTCCTGCACGGTCGATATAATAGCCCAGGCTTTTACCGGGCTGGTACCGTATCTCAACATCCTGCATCACCGCACCGGAAACCCGAACCGTCTGCATTCTTTCAGGAATGCGAATGATATCTCCCTCCCGCAGCATCAGATCTTCACGGGAACCGGGTTTGGAAACAATCGAATAGAGGTCTATTCCTACTCTGCGTTCACGCCCGCCCCGATCCAATCGTTCCATGGACGACGTAAAGTCTATATCCACATCCGTTCTGTCCAGATAGCGCACCAGCGTGGCTCCATCAAAGAAGGCTTCGTTGGTTAAGCCGCCGGCACGTTCTATCAAATCCGAAATACGCTCATTTCGTGTGGCCAAAGCGTACGTTCCCGGATAGAGCACTTCCCCTTCTATACGCACATGCTGCTGCGCGGTATAATCGGGACGCCGGCGTACAAATATCTGATCGTAGGGTTTTAATTCGAACTCGGTCATATCGTCCCGTATAGAAAGATCCCTCGGTACTTCGAACTTGAACATCTCGGCCAGTTCTCTGCCCCTTTGCTCAGGTGCGGATTCACCTATGATTCTCCTCGATATTTCGATCCGTGCTTCTGAAGCCGCCTCCTGAAAGCCGCCCGCCAACAGAATCAGGTCTTCCAGGGTCATCCCCTCTTTGAAATCAAAGGATCCACCATCCCGGACGGCACCACTAATGGATACCGAAAAACGATCTTTTAAATCATAAACCGTTGGTAGATACACCCGATCCTCCCGTTGTAAGTAGATATCGTACCTCTCCGGGTCGTTCATCAGGCGCCTCAGGTCAAACGAAATCAGTTCATGCGAAGAATCCTCTCGTAACCGATGGATAACGCCCCGTTCATAGCTTACATCCGGACGTAATCCGTCGGCTTTCTTAATCAGCCCGGCCAAGGTGAGTCCTTCTGATAGCTCGTACGTTCCGCCTCGCCATATACCGCCGGAAATCTGCACTCTGTTTTCAAACCGATCCAGGATTTCATCGATGAACACCTGATCTCCGTTTTGCAATACAAATTCGCCAAAAAAATCTTTTCGAACACTAACTACCGATCGCTCAATCGGAGTATTTCTGTGTATGCGTACATGTCGTGTATAGGCTTTGTCTGTAAATCCTCCAGCATAGTCTATGAGATCGTTCAGCGTTTCCTTCTCTTTCATTTGAAAGTAACCGTTACGCATCACCTTCCCGCTGATTTCAACCCGGTTTCGGAACGGAAGCACCTGAATGACGTCCTGGTCATGTAATCGGATATTGTCAGACTGGTCGCCATGAATCAAAAAGTCATACAAGTCCAGTTCAGAAATGATCTCATTATCACGGACCACCCGAATATTCCGATACGACCCCTTGTTTCCAGGCCCTCCGGCAAGGTACAACGCGTTGTATACCGTGGATAGCGAAGAAACCGTGTAATCTCCCGGTGTACTAACCTCTCCAATCATGGTTACCTGAATACTCCTCAAACGGCCGATAGAAATGCGGGCAAACGTATTTGCGTCCCTGCTACCCGGACGTAATCCGGAATACAACGTTTGTAGCTTATCCAGTATCCTTGTCTCCACTTCGCTGATAGAAAGGCCGTGCACATAAATCGGCCCGAGGTGGTCGATGGATACGGTACCTTCGTGGCTTACCTCCAGACGATATAAATTTGTTGTTTCACCCCATATATCTACAATGATTTCATCACCCGGACCCACAATATACGATTCAGGGGTAGGTATCTGTCGCGATGGTTCAAAAGCAATTCCATCTTCTCTGAAGACATCTGAACCAAAAGTACGCCGGACTTCCGCGTCTCTTTGTCTGGGCGCAGGCCGGTCTTCCGGTTCAACAGGTACCTCCGAATACTCCTTTCCTACGGTTTCAAAGGCTTCCTCTCCGGAGGCCTCCATCGCACGAATTCGTGCCCGAAGCGCTTCGGCTTCAGAAGCCGGAAGTCCGCGTTCTCTTGCCAGTGCAAAGGCCTGTGACTCCGACAACCCTTCAGACCGTGCACGCGCCATATAACTTCGCAACTGCGCATCGGTAATATCGGCGGACCGCAAATTTGACAAATCATGTGCCTCGAGACTTTGAGCTGCAACAACGGTCTCAAAAAGTGTTCCGGGCCATACCGGTACCAAAAGCGTCATACTCATCACCAGAAAGGTGCCAAGCATCCACATAAACGGGATAGAATAACTTTTTTTCATCGTTTTTAAGTATATCATTATTGTACTTCTTCCAAACATTCTTTTTCGGGATCGCCTATTAAAAGCAGCGCTTTTCCCACGTTCAAAGACGGCTCCAGCATATCGTATTCTTCCTGGGTCAAAATAAGCAATCGAATACGCCTCTGTATGATCTTTTCTTTTTGGCGTGCTCTTTTTTTAAGTCGGTTCTTGTCGACATTTCCAACAACAATGCAATCTACAACCCCTGTGTCGTTTCCCTTTGCGTACTCACCGGTCACCATAGCCCAAAGAATGTTTCCCACTGATTGATTCACCAAATGAAAGATATGATCCAGCCCGAGTTGCTTCCTTGTGATATTTTTCAGATCCGTATAGAGAGCATGTTGCCTGTTGGCTCTATACATGCGCTTGTTTCCGGTATCTTCGTATAAAAGCAGGCCGGCTTCGGTCAGCCGGTTGAGCTCCAGCCGAACCGCATTCGTCGATTCACTAAATTCCGTTGCCAAACCCCGCAGCCAGCCACGATTGCGGCTGTTTGCAAAAAAGTAAAATAGTAAGCGAAGTCGTGTTTTAGATGTAATCAGTGAATCCAGCAAATCGCTTTAATTTCTCCTCTGATGTATGAAAAAACGGACAAAGATTCTGAATAACGTATGCTTTTTTTCACAGCTCCGCCTCGTAAGTCCCATTTTGTGATTTACACTGGATTTAAAATGAAACTAAAAGGCATCTATGGCAGAAATCAGCCTTGCTGTGGTACCCGGCCCGCAACAATCCGTTTCCTTTGTGGTTCATGAAGCTTAAAGATCATAGAATCAGAGTGCCCTCTGCAGAATCCGGATCGTCCGAAGAAGGGGTATCTTCACGTTAATAATTGGACAAATCCTGAATAATTGACGTAAACTGCGAACAGAAGCAGACGATTTTCCCATCTACATGTTTTGTTTACCTACTCATTATAGGCGCTCTTTTACTATTCATCTCAAACTTCCGTAATAACATTACAATTTAATACAATTATAGACAACATAAATAATACTTTTTTTTGCTCTTTCAAGGTGCTTATCAGGAGTTTTTTACTTCTTTTTCACATGATCTATATCGTGCTCTACCATAATCCGCACGAGCTCTTTGAACGTAATTTTTGGCGCCCAGCCGAGTACCTTTTTTGCTTTCTGATAATCCCCCATCAGGTTATTGATGTCGGTCGGCCGGTAATATCTCGGGCTTACAATCACCACCGGATGATCGCTTTTCCCGAGATATCCTTTTTCTTCGATCCCGGATCCCCTCCACTGCAAACGTTTGCCGGATCCAACATAAAAAGCTTCATCGACAAACTCGCGTACCGAGTGGGATTCGCCGGTAGCAAGGACATAGTCATCGGCAGTATCCGCTTGCAGCATCCGCCACATCCCCTCCACATATTCGGGCGCATAGCCCCAGTCACGCCGGGCCTCAAGGTTACCCAGCCTGAGCACCTCCTGCTGTCCGTTCAGGATACGGGCTACTCCCAGGCTGATTTTTCGTGTCACAAACGCCTTTCCGCGCCGTTCACTTTCGTGAGCAAACGCAATACCATTACACGCAAAGATATTATACGCTTCCCGGTATTGAACGACGGTCCAGTACGCGTAGAGTTTGGCAATGGCATGCGGACTCTTGGGCCGAAATGGAGTGTCTTCGTTTTGTGGAAACTTCCCGGCATTCCCAAATAAATCGGCGCTGGATGCCTGATAGAAACGACAGTTTATACCACTTTCTTTGATGGCCTCCAGGAAACGCAACGCTCCCACTCCCTCTACCTGCAAGGTATACTCCGGAAGATCAAAGCTGCTTTGAACATGGCTGAGAGCCGCCATATTATAAATCTCATCTGGCTGTATTTTATTCACCAGCCGTGTAATATTGACTGCATCTGTGATATCGCCATAATGGAGAAAAAGAGATTCATTCATCTTATTGCGGGCACCATGTAAATGGTCTATCCGAAAGGTGTTAAAACAACTGCTTCGACGAATGATGCCATGAACGGTATATCCTTTATCCAGTAATAGTTCGGCAAGATAACTCCCATCCTGACCTGTAATTCCTGATATCAGTGCTATTTTTGACATAGTGTTCACCGAGTAATTTTACCGGCTTACCGGATTCAATTTCCGGAGTACCGATTGGGTTGGTTCTATTGATGAAATGCTGTTGGTTTGTGCTCTTTTGATGGTTTCATTTATCATTTGATGATCCCGCTTTTTGCTACGGTACATATCCATGATTGTTTTCAACCGTGCCTCACAGCCTTCTATTGTTCAGAAACAGGTACCGCAAGGTTCCCGTCTGTTCTTATCCTCAGGCTACCCCATTGTATCGGCCTGAACGCAGTAGGTACTGTGCTATATAGTATCAGCCTTTATCAGGTTTCAGCTTTGATATACAAGTCGATCCTGTAAAGGCTTACATCTACCTGAAATCGAATTTCATACTTCTCTATACGCAATGTAATCAATCCGTTTTACTACAGCAATAACAAAAAAAGCCCGGGACGCAAGGAGGAACATCCCGGGCTTCATCCGTACGTTTGACAACTCCCTGATCAGGGCGTCATCAACGACACAAAACTGATCGCGTCCAGGGGCACTTCTGCCTGGCCATTTCGGACAGGGATCCGCTCCCCTTCTTCCATATCCCGGTGCACATTGGTCGTGAAAAAGCGCAGTTCGGTCACATCATCCGGCAAACCGCTGATTTTTGCCGTTCGCGCGGCACCGTTATTCACCATGTGAACAGCATATACCCCCTCCTCATTATCACCCAAAGCGGCGACGGTTACCTTTTCGTGGGTGCTTCCTGCCGGCATATGATGCAGGTTGTGCGGAGTGTGCGCCAATTGAAGTAAATTCCAGTAGCGAACCGTTGGCCTAAGGGGTTCCTCGTTGCCATAAATGCCCCCGCCTGCGAGTACCGAGTAATCCGCCGTTAACTGCCATTGCAGTATGGTCATCGGCTGATTTATGGCCATGATCCGGGTATAGAGGTTGATTTCTTCCAGCGCATAAACACTCTCTTCAAAAAATCGTCCGTACCGGTGTCCGGCCGCATCAATACTTCCTTCTCCGATCACCAGCGGAAGATCCATCCTCCGGGCCGCATCGGTCCACCGCTGCAAGATATCCGTATCCCACCCTCTCCAGGAATGATAGGACACCGGGCCCATATACGGGCGCGCTTCGGGATCGTTCATGGCATGGTCGATGAACCAGAATGCGTTGGCATCGGCCGCATCCCCCAGAAGGACTTTCGTCGGCAGTCCTACCGACTCAAAATAAGCTCCAAGTTCTTTAATTAATTTGGTGTGTTCTGCCGGAGTTTGACGAATATCGATTCCCAGATCGGATTCATTAAAAGAGAAATACTGTACTTCGGTATCGTACGCTTCCCTGAGATAGAGAATGTAACTGGCAATCGATTCATAAATCTGTTCCGCATATTCCTGATCCAGCGGTGTGCCCCTTAAACCGCGCGGGTCGATTCCCGGAGCCGCATCCATATCCAGTGCCCAATCGGGTCCCCACCAGGCGGCCAGCATCGTTGGCATGCCCATCTGATAGAGCCTCTGTGTCATTTCCATCGCGGCTTCTACACGGGGATGGATATCGCCGGCACGGGCCCTTTCCCTTGGATCGGTATGCAGATCCGGATCCCACAAATGCCAGGGCATTTCATTTCTTCCCCATCCGAGAGGCATATTCTCAAGAACAAAATCGATCACCTGCGGATCCCGCGGGCTCTGAAGCCTGAAATTACCCCCGAACCCTTCCCACACCGCACCGGGGCGGGAAGTATCAACAACTATGTCGGCCGGAGTCCGGTCTATCACACCATCCACACGAAGCGTAAAGGAGCGCTCCCCCGTCGTTCCCTCTACCACCGGGCCTTCGATTACCGGAATATAGACCATAATATGATCGGGGAAATCGGCTTCACCGCGAATAATGACATGCACCGGTTCATGGAATTGAACCTCAAGCTCTTCGGTGGGCGAATGGAAGTGTAGTCCTGTTGCGGTCGTCCGTATGTACTCGTCCAGAGGGTTCACCGTTGTGCCGGAAAAGGAAACAGGGGATTCATCGGAACCGGAGAACCGGACTTCTCCTTTTTCGTAGGTCTTTCTTGGAAGCTCAAGGGTAAAATAGGCTCCTGCGAGATTCATCTCTCCTGTGGCTTCGGCACGGACCGAAATATGCGCTTTACCCCGCTCTCCGGCTTCGACTTCCTGTATGAAATTCACCTCTTGCAGTTCCACATCCACAATTTGTGTATTCCCTTCTCTGACAAAGCCGGAACGTTGACGCTCTTTGGCAGAACGGCCGCAATGAAATCGGCCTTCACTAATTTCCAGTCCCGCATAGTGATTCAAAAAACCACGGGTCAAGGCCAGGTCATCTCCAAGAGGTTCATAGCAGGTCAGCAGCCCTTCATGATCGGCCAGAAGACGTACACTGCTTCCAAATTCCATCAGATGTCCGTTCACCCGGATCCCTTCAAAGTTACTCCAGGCACGTATTTCCGGTTCGGTTCGTGTGATTTCTTCCCGCTGCATCGTTCCCGGTGCACATGCGCTTATAAATAATAGTGTGATGACAACCGGCCATATCATCGGGGATACCCGTGTTTTATGTGATTTCATAATCGCTTCCAATATGTATTGAATGAGAGGATGACGAAACTGTTCAAAGGACCTTTTTTTCAATTTTCAAGGCTTCCCTTTTGGATCGATCAACGCTTCTTGTCAGGCAGGCGGATAAAACCGCCATTAATTCATGTCCCGGCTCCAGAACGAACCATCAGGAGGTGTTCTGGCTCCTGTCTGTGTATGATTGTGAGCTACTTTCCCTGTACATAGTATAAATACAAACCTCCTCGTTTATTTGCAAGTCCAGGGAGTGCAAATTGCGCAAAAATTCGTTAAAAGAGGTAACCGTTCCATGTGAAGGGACTTACCCCTTTTTTCAGGTTCATTGCATCCCTACTTTCAAGATTCAGAATGGTTTAAACAGTGGTCTGATGTAAAAGTCTGTGTGCTTTTTACATACAAGAGGCCAGCGAAGAGAGAAATGGACCATCCTTTTTGTGCGGTGACAGGTATAGGACTCATCCACTGCTTCTCTTTGGATACAAATGGCACATTCCGGAGGCTCTTTCTCTGTAAGAAGCGCTCCTTTACCGGCTCTATACATCACATACAGCGCATGCTGTTCATCAAAACCTGTACAATCTAACATTTATTTATGATGTATCTGCCTACTATTCAACGATTAATACCACGCAGACGGGCGGCCCGTGTTCCCTCTGCGATCAAAAACAATCACACCGCCCGGATGCTTTTCTTTCTGTTCGTGATGCTCCAGCTTTCACCACTGAAGGTCGTCCATGCGGATCCGGTTTTCGAGCTGTATAGTGCATCCACCCCGGCATGGTCGATGGAGATGGCATGTGATCGGGACGCCCTGCTTCCGGGAACAGGCTGCAGACTGGATATTCTTACCGATCCCATGGATCAGGTGCAGTATATCGGTGCTGAAGTTGCCTTTGACACCGCTCGTTTTTCTTTTGAAAAGGTGGTCAAAGGCTCTTTTTTTGAGGATAATGCCGTCTATTTTGGTCAAATGATCGGTTTTAACACCCTGGGTGTTTCTGCCAGCAGTACCGTGGGAGAAATAAGCGGATCCGGACGATTGGTTTCTGTTTATTTTCGGGTACGGGAACAAGCTCCCTCCGGCAACGCGGTCTTTTCTTTCCGTCACATTGAAGCTGCCGGAAGGGATCAGGAATCGATTCCGGTGATGTTTGAGGGTGAATATTCGATAGAACTTCCGCCCTATATTCAGTCCGCTCTGCTTTTGCTTCCCGGCGGAACGGCTTTTCCCATGGGCTCTCCTCCTTCGGTGGAGTTATCGGTTTATGGCACCGGATTTGACGATGCTTCTGTCATCGAGGATGGACGTATAACCGCGGAAATCGGCTTTATCCGAACAGAGGTAGTTTCTGATACGCTGCATCCGTCGCAATGGACGGAAGCTCAATGGTATGATGTAGAGTTTACCGGATACCATACCGAAATGCTGGCTTTCGGAGGCCCCCTTCCGGAGCATCTGTCCAACGGAGCCTGGTATATGGCCGGACGAGTGCAATTGGATGACCACCCTCCTGTGTATGTTGGAAATTCCGGGGAACATCCCCTTTCCTGGAATCCGGTCAGGGCTCCATCTTACGTCTTGAACATTACGGTTCCCCGTGTGGTTCTGGCGGAGTGGAGCTTTGACCGTGAGCATACCTATCCCGACCGGGGGCTTCATTCCCTCCTTTCGGATCTTGATACCCGGTCTGTGGTTATCGAGAACGCTCGTTTTAACGGCTGGATTAACGGAACTTCCGGCAGAGCGTTAAATACTTCCCGGTGGGATTCGGAGAGTTCCGAAGCACAGGAACCCGTTGAAAAATATTATAAACTGAGCGTTTCGACCCGTGCCTACGAATCTGTTCAGCTCTCCTTTTCCATGAACGGATCCGGTACGGGTCCTTCTTCTTTTCAGTTGCAATATCGTCTGCCCGGGAATGGTACGTGGGAAGACGTCGAGTCGGGGCAGATAGAAGTGGGATTATCCTGGAACCGGTATCACCTTACATTGCCGGAGATCCTTGAAGACCGGGAGGCCTTTGATCTGCGCCTGCTTCGATTCGGCCATAATGCCATCAATGGTAATGAAATCGGATCTTCAGGAACCAACCGGCTGGATCATGTTCTTCTTTGTGGTATTCCTGTGAACGATATGGAGACAGAAGTTTGGCCCGGAGACACCCATAATCTGGGTTATGTAGACGAACAGGCGGTAATGAACATTGGTTATTACTGGAAATCTACCGGTCCGGCAAGGATTCCGTCATCGGTCCGCTGGGCTCCACAGCCGGTTGTGCAATGGGCGCCGCTGATGGCCGGGTTTGCTGATACCAACGGCGACGGTGTTGTGGATTATAAGGATGTCCTTGCTATTGGCCGGAATTTTGGAAAGCAGGCGGTTCATGGGAAGAGCTCTGGAACCGGAAGTCTGGCCGCTGTATCAGGAAAGGTTTTGCCTTTGCTTAGGGCCGGGGAAACGGCTACCTACGCGATCTACGCCTCGGAACCGTATGAAGCTATGGGCGTAACGCTGCGGCTTGGAGTGGAGGGACTGAGTTCGGATGATGTTTCGCTGGTGTCTTTTGAAGCTGGATGCTGGGCGGACTATTGGAAAGAGAACGAACGGCTGCTGACCTTTATCGGGGGCAGCGGATTAAGTGAAAAACTGGATGTTGAATATGACCCTGCGCCCTCGCCCTACTGGCATGGATCATGGATACATAAGGGTGCCGCACCTCCGGTTTCCATAAACAGAATTGCCCTGATTACTCTTAAAGCGGAAAAAGACTGGCCTGAGGCTCCTCGACTAACGCTTGTTCGTTCGATTTTTATGGGAGCAGGAGGAACGATGAGTTTGGATGATGGATTTCTGGTTTCTTCGGATGAGCTTGTTACAGTAAGCGCCTCTTTGCCTGAAGAAATACCGACGGAGACTCGTCTCCATTCCAATTACCCCAACCCTTTTAACCCTTCGACTATCATACCCTTCACGCTGGCAAAGGATGGCTATGTTCAAATCACGGTCTACGATGCCCTTGGGCGCGAGGCCGCACGGCTGATAGAGGGGCATTTACCGGCAGGAAGGCACCGTGTGGAATGGGCTGCGGAGGGTTTTTCCAGCGGTTTGTATCTGTACAGGCTTCAAACGGAACAACACACGTATGTCCGGAGCATGCTGTTGGTCAAGTAATACCCTTACTCTCTGTTCATGGAGGCTTTTTGTAACCCCTGTGACCATCGAACCATTGGTTATCCGGCTTCAATTTGGGGCGGGGTAACCGGTAGTTCGACGGCTGATTCCGAAGAGTTCTCCGGGTTACTAAAATGTAACGATAACAGAAAGTCCTTTCCGTGAATTATCAAATGAAATGGTTCCCCGTAGCTGCCGAACAAGTCCATGGATTATGGTATATCCGAAAGACGTTGGATCACCAAGGGCTTTTGTATCCGGAACACCCAAACCATCATCGGATACGGTTAACTTTCGCACCCCCTCTGAGTATGTGAGCGAAACGCGGATAACTCCTTGAACTTGATTATTAAAACCGTGCTTATAGGCATTTGTAATCAATTCACTCACAAGGAGCACAAAAGGAATGGACGTATTCATATCGAGTTTAATCGGTTCGGCATCCAGCTCCATTGTGATTTTCTTTCGCTCAAAATCATAGGATTCAGAAATAAGCCTTATCAATCGCTGGAGTAACTCCGGCATGGAAATCTGAGCGAAATTATTCTGCTCGTATACCATTTCATGAAGCAGCGCCATCGAGCGGACTTTACTCTCCGTATCCAGGAAGATTTTTTTATTTTCATCATCGGTAAAATAGTCGGACCGGATCGCCAGAAGGCTGGATATGATCGCCATATTGTTCTTGACCCTGTGATGAATTTCTGAAAGCAGCACCTGTTTTTCTCTGAGTGACTCCGCCAGCTCTTTTTGATAATGTTTTAATGGGGTGATGTTTCTTCCTACACCAACCAGCCCGATGATATAGCCCTCGTCGTTTTTAATAGGAGACAATTTCGTTTGATAGGTGTTATTAACACCGTCCACCGGAGTTTCCCATTCATAGACGGCCGTCTCTCCAGCCAACGTTTTTTTGTACTGCATTTGGTGCATTTCGGCTACTTCCGGCTCCAGGATCTCAGCAGATGTCTTTCCTATAAAATCATCCGGGGTTTTATTTGCTTTTTTTACCCATCCGCCATAGACCCCGGTATGCCGAAAATTCGTATCCATCGTAAATATGATATCATCGGTTGATTCTACCAATGACCGGAATTTATGCTCACTTTCGGAGATGATTTTTAGATGCTTGCGCTGTTTTTGCTGATCCTGGAGCAATTTCCCAATCAGGAGGGTCACCAACGGAAAAATCACCAAAATAGAGAAGGCAAGTTCATTCAGTACTTCCCAGATGATCTCATTCGGCAATAAAAAAATGATAAATACCATGAGAAGATGAACAAGTAGTCCCAGTACATAAAAGTCTTTTTTATTGAGCAGGGATAAAAGATCTGCGGAATCTTTTGTATTTCTGAATAAAAACAAGCGATATCCCCAGGCGGAGAAAAAAGCGGCAAAAAGGATAAGTATTCCTGGAATCATTCCGTCTCCTCCCATAGAGAGACGAAGTATGATTGCCATAATCACACTGATAATACCCGTTAAGGGTCCAAAAAAGAGCGTTCCCATGCTTACAACGACGGTCCTCCCGTCAAAAATGATTCCCTCTATAAATTCGTAAGGAAATGACATGGAGATGAGCGCAATCGCACCAAAAAGAAGCCCTTGAACAATCTTGCCCGGAAGAAATTGACTGTTTATATACTCTTCCAGAAATCCTGAAAGGACACAGAGCGCGACCAATAATGTGAGATTATAAAAAACTTCCGGTACAATCATTCGTTTGTGGGCTCTGTATGCATTGGTAAAACATGACTCTGTAAATAATAAATAATCGTCCCATTTAAAGTATTGAACTGTGCGTTTTATGACAATATAAATATGAAAAATCTTTGAAATAGCTTCTGTAAACTTTCATTTTTTATGAAGATATTATCTAAATATCTCTTTTGACAGGCAATATTCGTTAATTTTTGCCTGTTTTATGTCGATACTCATATCGATACCTTTATGCAGGCTAAAGATTACGTGACATCATTCGGTTGTAGCAAGCCTGCATGAAACAGCAACATTTCGTCCATGAATCCAAAATTAAATCCCCAACGTTTTCCGTTTATTCGGGATGCTTATAACCCGTTTTTTAACCGGGTATTCTATTGGTATACTTCGTGGCTGTTTCATCGCAGATTTCAGGCCGTTTGGCTGGATAATTCCTGCCACCCGCCCGGAAGCCGATCTGTTTTGTTTATTGGAAATCACAATAGCTGGTGGGACGGACTGATCCCCCTGGTTTTGAATGAGCGTATCTACAAACTCAAAGGACGGGCTATGATGGATGAAGAACAGTTGAGAAAACACCTTTTTTTCCGACAATTGGGAACCTTTTCCATCAACCGCTCTCATCCCAGAAAAGCCATACGCAGCCTTCAGTACGCAGCAAGCCTTATCAATAATGCAAAAGAAGGTGCCGGAATTGGGCTATGGATGTATCCGGAAGGCAAATTAGTCAGTCCGGAAAC
>JASCXY010000061.1 GCA_030012235.1 Balneolaceae bacterium ANBcel3
GGATATCTCTTCTAACTATTAGAAATCATAAATAGATAAGAGTTTTTTACCATAAAAAAGCCACCAGGAAAAGATACCAAAGGCACTGTTCCGGGTGGCTTAAACAACGTGTTTCAGAATAAATATGATTTCAGTAAAGGAAATCAGGGCGACCGATACTTTTTAAAGGCATCAAAGTCAATGAACCCGACATTCCATATTTGTTCACAATAGTCCTGGATGGTCCGGTCCGATGAGAACTTACCGATTCGGGTAACATTATAGATCGCTTTTGTCATCCATTCATCCTTATTGGAATACAGCTTTTCTACTTCTTTCTGCTGCTTGGCATAGGCTTCAAAATCGGCCATAACCATAAAGTAGTCTCCGTCATCCAATAAAGAACGGGTGATAGGGTGGAATAAATCAGGCTGGCCGGGCTCGTAAAACCCTTGATTTATCTGATCTATAACTTCCTTTAATTCAGGAATTTGCTCATAATATTCCCACGGGTTGTATCCTTCGCGTCTTTTCTGGTCTACTTCTTCGTCGGTAAGCCCAAAAATGAAGATATTCTCTTTACCTACCTCTTCACGTATTTCAATATTGGCTCCATCCAACGTTCCAATAGTCAAAGCGCCGTTAAGTGCAAACTTCATGTTGCCCGTTCCGGAAGCTTCCATACCGGCCGTAGAAGTCTGCTCGGATAAGTCGGCAGCAGGAATAAGCCGTTCAGCCATAGAAACACTGTAATTTTCCAGGAACAGACATGAAAGTTTGTCGCGGGTATCCGGGTCATTGTTGATTTTTTCAGCGATAGAATTGATCAGCTTAATATGAAGCTTGGCCATCGTATAACCTGGAGCCGCTTTACCGCCAAACAATACCGTTCTTGGAACAAATGGGGCATCCGGATTTGCTTTGATTCGATTATAAAGCATGGCCGTATGGAGGGCTACAAGAACTTGTCTTTTGTACTCGTGAATTCGTTTAATCTGAATATCAAAAATGGAATCCGGATTTAGAGTCTTATTAAACTTTTTCTCGATAAATCGTACCAGGTCCATTTTATTTTGGTACTTAATGTCAGCAAATTTATTCCTGAATTCCGGATCCGTTGCTTTATCATCCAGTTTACGTAATTCGTCGAGGTCGGTGATCCATTTATCACCAATGTGCTCGCTTATTAAATCAGATAGACGGGGATTACACTGTTTTAGCCAACGCCTTGGAGTGATACCATTCGTCATATTTACAAACTTATCCGGATATAACTCATAAAAATCTTTAAAGATGGTTTTTTTGATAAGTTCGGTATGAAGCCGGGCTACCCCATTTACTTTTGATGAACCGACAATCCCAAGGGTTGCCATCTGAACAGATGCTCTTTCACCTTCACTTATAATGGACATCCTTCGGGCACGGTTAACATCATTATCCAGCTTAACAGACACGGTATCAAGAAACCGTTTGTTAATCTCATAGATAATCTGAAGATGCCTTGGAAGCAGGTTTCTCATTAATGAAACCGGCCACTTTTCAAGAGCTTCGGGAAGGACAGTATGGTTGGTATAGTTAATCGCTTTTCGGGTAATATCCCAGGATTTTTCCCAATCAAGACCTTCTTCATCAATTAATACCCGCATAAGCTCAGGTATGGCAAGGTTTGGGTGAGTATCATTACACTGAATGGCGACCTTATCCGGGAACGTAGTCCAGTCATTGTGAATTTTCTTAAACCTGCGAATAATATCCTGAAGTGTAGCAGAAACCAGGAAATACTCCTGCTTTAAACGCAATTCCTGGCCAACAAAAACCTTGTCATTCGGATACAGAACCCGGGATATATTTTCCTGAAGCTGTGCGTCACGGACGGCGTTGATATACTCGCCCTGGCTGAATGACTGAAGATCTATTGCTTTAGAAGCACTCGCTTTCCACAGTCTTAAATGATTTACAATGTCATTATTATATCCGGGAACAGGAGAGTCATAAGCGAGGGCATTTACTTTCTGAGTATTAACCCATTTAAAACGTACTTGTCCACTTGAATCGGTATAAGGAACCGACTCTCCATAGAAATTTACAGGATAAAAAACCTTTGGACGGACAACATCCCATGGATTTCCGAACATAAGCCAGGTATCCGGTTTTTCAATCTGGAATCCATTCTTTATTTGCTGCTGGAAAATTCCGAAATCATAGCGAATGCCGTATCCATAACCCGGAACACCAAGAGTAGCCATAGAATCTAAAAAACATGCGGCAAGACGTCCTAGTCCACCGTTACCAAGCCCTGCATCAAACTCTTGCTCCCGTACCAGTTCATAATCAATCCCCAGCTCATGAAGAGCTTCTTTGACTTCGTCAAGAATATCCAGGTTGACCAGCATATTATCCAGAAGTCTCCCCATAAGAAATTCCATGGAGATGTAATATACACGCTTACTGTCTGATTCGTAGTAAAACTCTTGTGTATCAATCCATCGGTCATGAAGCCTGTCGAGTGCTGTAAGAGCAACACTCCGAAACTTATCCCATTTTGTAGTGGAGAACTGCGATTTGGCCAGTGTATATCGAAGGTGTCTCTGGATATCAAGTTTCAAAGAACGGGAATCCATCTCTTTTGATATATCGTCGTATGTTTGGTTCATATCCTTTCAAGTTTGAGTAAGTAACGCGCGTGAATCAAGTACATCGGAATATTCGAAAACCGGTGTTCGACTGTGTTCATCTCATGAAAGCCCGAAAATTGGCTACCATCAAAAGTAATAAAAAATCAGGACTTCTGATAGATACCGAAATCAGGAATAAAGTCTGGTGGTGTCAGATTAGTTTTGTATTTCCAGTCAAGAAACAGGTGATAGGCATCAACGGCAACAAATTCCTGCTCAAAAAGACCATATACAGACGATCCACTCCCACTCATAGACGAATAAATGGCACCCAATTCATACATTTGATCTTTAATGTGGCCAATGACCGGATGTTGCTGGATGGACCAGGGTTCAAGATCATTATTTAGCAGATATCGCCATTCTTCAAGGGGCTCCTGCATCAAAACACGTTTAATCGTGAAATCAAGATCCGGCTGAGGGGTACATTGGGAAAAAGCCTCAGCCGTAGAAACGTGAACACTGGGAAAGACCGTTAGAATCCAGCAGGAAGGCTGGATATCAGCAAAGGTAATTTGATTTCCAATTCCTTCTCCTATTCCAGTTTTTCCATGGATAAAGACGGGAATATCGGCTCCAAGGGTAGAGCTCATTCGTTGAAGTTCTCCGGCAGAGAGATGCACGCCGGATGCTTTGTTGAACATCCTCATAGCCGTAGCGGCATTGCTGCTTCCCCCTCCTAGCCCTGCCCCCATGGGAATTCTTTTTTCAACGGACATCGAATAACCGAGGCCTGAGTCCGTATATTTTTTAAAAAGTGAAGCGGAACGAGTGATAAGATTAGAATCTCCGGAAGGAACTTCCGGATCAGTAAAAGACAAGTTAAAAGAATCTGAAGAGGTCATTTCGATACGATCTCCCCAGTTTAAAAAGGCAAATCCGGTACATATTTCGTGATATCCGTTAGGCAAACGGCGAAGGACATTCAATCCAAGATTGATTTTAGCCCAGGATGTCGAAATCCAAGTAGTCGTTGCCATAATATGATCCTATTTAGTTTATAATGCGCTTTATTTAATAAAGTCCTTTTTGATATCATTCAGATATTCAAGGGCTGCTTCTCTGGAATTAGGAATTTTACCATCAAGAATAGCTTCTTCAATAGCCTTTTTTATGGTACCCACGACAGGCCCGGGCGTCAAGTTACAAGCTTCCATAATTTCCAGTCCGCCGATAGGAGGTTCCCAGTTTCTGACCCGGTCTTTTTCTTCCACTTCCTTAATTCGTTGTTCAACGTGGTCGAAATTAGATAAATAGCGTCGGATTTTTCTATCATTTTTGCTGGTGATATCCGCACGGCAAAGGAGCATCAGATCATCAATATCATCACCGGCCTCAAAAATTAGCCGTCTTACAGCACTATCGGTCACTTGTTCATCCACCAGGGCGATAGGCCGTAAATGTAGCCGGACCAGTTTTTTCACATATCTCATTCGTTCATCCATAGGCAACCCAAGTCTTCTGAATAGCTTTGGAACCATAGAAGCGCCCAAAGCATCATGACCGTGGAAAGTCCAACCCTGTTCGGGGTGAAATCGTTTGGTTTGAGGCTTGGCTATGTCATGCAGGATGGCCGCCCAACGAAGCCAGAGGTTATCTGAAGATTCAGCTACATTATCAAGTACCTTCAGTGTATGGAAGAAATTGTCTTTATGCTTCAATCCATATTTTTCTTCAACGCCCTTCAGATTGCACAATTCCGGAAAAAATTGTTTTAGCAAGCCGGTATCATCCAGCAGATAAAAGCCTTCCGACGGAGTATCTGTAGATATGATTTTATTCAATTCATCAATAATACGCTCTTTTGAAATAATGGAAAGGCGATCTGCAGATGCTTTAATTCCTTCAAGGGTGTGGTGTTCAATTGAGAACTGTAGACGGGTAGCAAAGCGGATAGCCCTTAACATTCGAAGCGGATCATCAGAGAACGTTTTGGATGGGTCAATAGGTGTACGAATGAGTAAATTTTTTAGATCACGGATACCATTAAACGGATCATTAAGTGTTCCGTAGTCTGCTTCATTCAGAGACCAGGACAAGGCATTAATGGTAAAATCTCTTCGAAACTGGTCATCTTCAAGCGTACCGGTTTCCACAGAGGGTTTGCGGGAGTCAGGGCGATAACTTTCTTTTCTTGCTCCGACAAACTCCATTACAAAGCCATTATAAGAAACCCGGGCCGTACCAAATCGCTGATATACCGCGAGATTGTCTGTACCAAGAGCCTTTGCCACCGCTTTTGCAAGCTTAATTCCCGAACCTTCGGTTACTAAATCAATATCATAGCAGTCTTCAAGATTTTTATTCAGATAATAGTCGCGAACCAGCCCGCCAATCACAAAAACGGTTTGGTTGATGGACATAGCTGCTTTCGAAATCGTTTTAAAAAGAGACTGATAAGAATCGTTGAGTTCTTTCACGTAAAAGGTGTTGATTTTTAATGATCAAGGATGTATCAACAGAAGTTGTTTATAAACAGCCCAATGGATCCGGCCTGTAAACGTATCCGAAGAAACAGGCTGCCTGCAAAGTTACAGATTATCCAAAAGAAATTATCAGATTAATACACAGAACGTTTGCACCCGCATGGGTAAGGTAGAAAAAGATGCATTGAATAGGTATATAAACGGCTGGATCCCGTTGGAAAAATGGATTACTTTGCATTTCAAACCTCTTAAATCGTAGCTAAAGAATAAACGTTGCCGTAATCGCATATCAGAAGGTGGTAAAGAATCCTTGATTAAGCAGTTATCACATGACTGTTGGAAAAATTAATTTGTTTCATCAAAACAGGTCTATGAATATTTGACATTTCGATTCGCTTATGGTGTTTCAGAATTATATTTCCGTTATTATTTCACATCAGGTTTTTAATGAGATGAATCACAGCACGAAGAAGCATGAGCGGCCTGTTTACCAATAGAAAAGATGAGTTAGGTCATGCAGAAATAGTTCACCATATGGAGTAAAAAATGGCATTGGCTAATCGCAAGATTAAGACCACCAATAAAAAAAGCCTTAAAGCGATAAAAATCAGCCTGTTTGTTTCAGTTTTTGTGTTTCTTCTGAAATTATCAGCGTATGTAGTTACGGGTTCTGCAAGTGTGCTTTCTGATGCGGCAGAAAGTTTTATCCATATTTTTGCCGTCGGATTTTCTACATTCGGCCTTATAGTCAGCTTGAAACCAGCCGATAGCGATCATCCATATGGACACGAACGTATCAGTTTTTTTGCAGTGGGAGCTGAGGGGATGCTGATTTTAATAGCAGCCATTACCATTCTGTATCAGTCACTGAAAGGCCTCATTTTGGGAACGGTTGTTTTGCATATAGAAGCAGGAGCGGGAATTATTGCCATATCGGCGTTTATTAATCTGGTGTTGGGTCTTTATCTGATTAAGACGGGGAAAAAAGAAAACAATATGATCCTGATAGGAAACGGGAAGCATACGTTAACCGATGTGTATACCAGCAGTGGAGTTATTCTGACGCTGATCTTAATTTCCTGGACAGGCTGGTTATTTTTGGATGCTTTCGTGGCCATAGGTATTGCCGCATTTATCTCTCTGGAAGGATATCGGCTCACATCTTATTCGATCAAGGGCCTGATGGATAAGCGGGATAGTGAAACGGACAAGAAAATAAGAGAGTTGCTGGATAAGGAAACCGGCGGAAAAATTAAAAATTGCCATGACTTGCGGCATCGTAATACAGGAATGACCCTATGGGTTGAATTTCACGCATTGTTCGAAGCCGGTATGTCGCTTGAGGAGGCTCATCTTGAAGCAACACGGCTGGAGAAAAAACTTATGGATCATCTGACAGGAAACGTTGTGGTCACGATTCATCTTGAACCCGAAGAGGTTCATGTGCACCACCATCAGACCATCAGGGATATATCGTGAAGAGGCTTCGTTTTTTCTGGAAAACAATCTATTTTACTTTGTATACTCTTATATCGGAATCCTGTTTGATATTTGGATATGAGTAAATATGAACCTTTGAATAGCTGACACTGTGGAACTTCCCAAAACCTGGATGATAGCGACCGATGGTTCGCAATATGCGGATCTTTCAAGCAGATACGCTTCTCAACTTTACAAGGCTCTTCCTGTAAAACCGGATGTCTGGATTGTGAATGTAGTATCGGATCCAATGAACGTGGGTGCAGATGGCCTTGAAATGGAAATATCACAGGCGACCAAACTTCTCGGGAAAGTAGCTGCTTTATTTGGTGAAGACGGGATGGCAGATCAAAATGTCAGAATTCTTGTGGAAGTGGGAAATCCAAGAAAAAAACTGGTGGAGCTGCTCAACAAGTTAAAGGTGGATCATCTTTTTATGGGGGGAGCCGATTTCAGTTCTAATGCGGTGGATATTTCTTCCGGTGGGATCACCAACTACATGCTGCATCACCTGAATGGCATGGTGACGATCATAAAATAAAGAGAGAGTGTGCGGATTTAAAAAGTATCCGCAGACAGGTGATCAAATGTAAAGTTCTGTCTGTTAATCGCTCACGATGGAATAGTCACCGGCATGGGTCTGCCCCTTTAAATGGCGAATGGAAGCATGCATCCCAATGGTAGAATTCGATAGCGAAGAATGGCGGATCGTGGTATGGTCTCGCACTACCGAGTGTTCAATTGAGCTATCAATAATGGTGCACTGATCTCCGATACAAGCATAAGGACCGATGACGGCATTCTTGAGCTCGACTCCATTACCTATGTAGCAGGGTGGGATTATTTTGGAATTCGATTGTTTTAACGTATCGGGAAGGGTTTGTTGTTGCTCATCGAGAATGATCGAGGTAGACTCCAGCCATGCCGGGATAGTTCCAAAATCCAGCCACTGTGTGACATCAGCGGCCCTGAAATCAGCCTTCTGTTTCAGCATGCGGTCGATGGCATCCGTAAGGTCATACTCACTCTTGTGGCCGCGAATATCGTGGTCAATCAGGTATTGAATTTCACGGAGCAGTCGTTCGCCCTCTTTAAAATAATAAACTCCTATAATGGCCAGATCGGAGATACGTTCTTTGGGCTTTTCAACAAAGCCGGTTATTCGTCCTTGATCCATGATGGCAACCCCATAGCGGGAGGGGTCTTCTACCTTTTTCAACCAAATAATACTATCAGCTTCGCTCAGTGTAATTTTTCCCTGAGTTTTAAACAGCGTATCGGCAAAAGCGACAATAACCTCGCCTTTTAGTGACGGAGCCGCACAGTGAACGGCATGGGCTGTACCTTTGGCTTCTTTCTGATAGTAAAAAGAGGGCTTGGCACCTAAATTTTGTGCCATATGCGACAAATTATCTTCCACATGGCTGCCAAAATCACCGAGTATAAAAGCTATTTCTTCAATAGGTTGCTCAATAGAGTCCATAAAGGAGCGAACTATGCGTTCAATCAACATGGGCCCGGCAACAGGAAGCAGGGGTTTAGGAGTGGTCAGGGTATGCGGTCTGAGCCGGGATCCCTGTCCGGCCATAGGAATGATTAATTTCATAACTACTCGATGGTGTTACAATGATACCGTCTGGTATTTTTATGATGAAAGATTTGAAAAAGAATTCACCTGACAAGATATAAGATCTTGGTATATTACGCCGAAGAAATAAAAAAAAGTTGAACCCATGAAATTGTTCGGATTTTGAACTGGTATTATGTTGTCATAGAATTGCTTTGCTGGCTTTTGGTCTTTGTGATGCTGAGGCACATGTTCTACAGGGGAATGTCCCTGGTGCATATTTTTCAGCAAAGCGGATACAAAGTGAATGAACTCATACAATGGCTGGCACGTCATTGGAGCGAGGTGCTCATACCGATGTCCCATCTTGGTCTGGTATTACTTACCCTGTCTATATTCTACTTTTTTTCTGACACACTCACAACTACAGCCATTACTCTTATTCTTATTGTTTTCTGTATCAGCTGGTTTTGGGATGTGAGCCAATACAAACGCGATAAAGTTAAGAAGCCTCTGGTATTAACACCCAGGGCGATTCGATTATCTATAGGTTTTGCCTTTCTTTCTGCCCTTATTCCAATCACAGGAACCTGGGTTGCCTTTGAACAGGGGGCATTGTTTCCGGTAATCAGCCTTTTGGTGTTTTCATGGGTATTTGGCAGCTTGTTTTTGCCCTATTTACTGATTTTGACAGCCATACTGCTGTTGCCCCTGGAAAAGTGGATACAGTTCCGGTTTAAAC
Organism: Balneolaceae bacterium ANBcel3; assembly: GCA_030012235.1. Classification (GTDB taxonomy): domain Bacteria; phylum Bacteroidota; class Rhodothermia; order Balneolales; family Natronogracilivirgulaceae; genus JASCXY01. Next base: position 8,869 of record JASCXY010000061.1, read on the forward strand.
AACAGGCTAGAAAAAAAATTGCATCCATGCCGGAACTGAAAGTGGTGGCCATTACTGGCAGTTATGGCAAAACCAGCACAAAGTTTCTGGTCTCAGCGATCCTTGAAGAGCGATACAGAGTATGTACAACACCGGGAAGCTACAATACCCCCATGGGTATATGCAAAGTGATAAATCAGGATCTGAAACCGGGTGATCAGGTTCTTGTTTTGGAGATGGGAGCGAGATATAAGGGCAACATTGATGAATTATGCCGGATCGCTCAACCGGATATTGCCGTTGTTACCAATGTTGGTATCGCACATTTGGAAAGCTTTGGTTCAAAAGAAGCCATTGCTCAGACCAAGGCAGCTATAGTCCGTCATCTAAAGCCCGGAGGGATTGCGGTATTAAATGGGGATGATGCAGAGGTTGTCAAAATGACCGGGCGTGATGATATTAAGTATGTTAAAGCCGGCTTGTCAAGTGAAGAGAACGATCTTGTGGGATCTGATATAACATACGATGAAAAGGGGTGCCGGTTTATCATGACCCGAAAAGACTCAATGCCGGTTTTAAAGGATATTGAAGGGGGTTTGCAAACGAACCTGTTTCAGGATAAATCCGAAGAAGTGAGTCAGGGGCAAATGGAAGGTAAAACAGAAGTTACGATGTCCTTGTTGGGTAAACACAGTGTCCAAAATGCATTACTGGCGGCTTCTGCATCGTTTGCCTTAGGAATACGACCTGAAACGGTTCGTGTAGCACTTCAAAAAGTAAAGCCGGTTGAGCATCGCCTGGAGCTGAAAAAGAATAACGGGGTGCTTGTTATTGATGACGCATTTAATTCCAATCCAATAGGAGCAAAAAACGCAATTTCTGTGCTGATGTCGTTTTCAGGTGGAAGAAAGTTTGTCGTAACTCCGGGAATGATCGAATTAGGAGAGCGCCAGGAGCAGGAGAATCGGATGTTTGGGATGTGGATGGCAGAAAAAAATCCGGATCATATTTATTTGGTAGGGCTTCTGCAAACCAAGCCAATATTAGAAGGTTTGATGCTGGGAAACTTTGATGAAGAGCGCGTTACCACGGTTAGTTCTTTGTTTGAAGCAAACAGCCTGCTTCAACAGGAACTGAAAGCAGGGGATGTTGTCCTCTACGAAAACGACCTCCCTGACAGTTATAATGAAAATCCCTGATCGTTGGTCTTTGTAAAAAAAAGAAGGGATGCCGGTATGGATTGAGTGGTGCTATATCATTCGTTTCGGACAGCATCCGCGGGCTGAATAGAGGAAGCCCTCCATGCGGGATACCAGCTTGCCAAAACACAGAGAGTCAGGCTGGCTCCCAATACAAGGAAAACATCCGGCCAATACAATTGCACCGGATAGGCTGATATGATGAACGATTCTGCTCCGGCAAGCTTGACAAGTTCAAATCGCCCTTGCGCGTAAACCAGGGCAAGGCCTGCAGCCCCGCCAAGGAGACACCCTATAAGACCGATGTACCAACCCTGCCGCAGAAAGATGTTCATAATATCTTTTTTCCGATATCCGATAGATCGAAGAAGTCCGATATCCCTTTTTTTCTGAATCACTACCATGGTCAAAGATCCGACGATATTTAACACTGCAACCAAAACGATGATCATCAGGATAAAATAGGCTCCCCATTTTTCCAGATTCATGACATCATACAAAGGTTTTTGTAAGTCATACCATGTTTGCACGATAAAAGCATCGCCAAGCAGAGTCTCCAGCTGGTTTTTTACTTTGTTTGCTTCCTCATGTCTAACCAGAGAAATATCGATACCAGACAGTCGGTTAGGTTGATTAAAAAGGCGCTGTGCAGCCTGAATATCGACATAGATTACCGGTTCATCAATTACCTGGTGCAGGCTGTACGTTCCCCGAATAGCAAAACGACTGGCTCTGGGACCCGAAAACTGGGTGAGCGCTCTTTGCATGCCGGCTGCACTGAGTAAAGAGATTTCATCTCCGGTAAAGACACGTAGCTGTTGTGCGACCGGCTCGGATAATAAAACACCGGGCCGCCCGTCTCTAACCGAAAGATCCATCTTCCCGTCCGAAAGCAACACATCCAGGTCGGCATAGCGCGCAAATCGTTCGGGGTGTATACCTTTGACAACTACGACCTGGTCTCTGCCTCCGCGATGAGCCAGAAGAGCCTTTCCCTGGACATATGGAGACAAGATCGCAATTTCCGGGATTTGATTCAAAACAGATTCTATGTTATCATCAAAAATAAAGTGACGGTCTTCTGCGGACTCGATACGAAGGTCGGGGTCATTGGAAAGCAGCATGGACTTGATGACATCAAAAAAACCGTTAAAAACCGAAAGAACCACAATAAGAAGGGCTGTACCGATCGTTACCCCGGCAATACTGATGTAGGTCAGAGTTGACACCAGGGAGATTCCTTTTCTGGAAAACAAATAACGTGATGCAATGAGATGAGAACTACCGGGCATAATAATCTGTTTAATAGCGATAAACCACCAGACGATGTCAACGCTAAACTTTAGTCATTTTCTTTGTATTTTAATCGACACATTCCACTAAAGTACTCTAAAAAAACAGTACTCGAAACCTATTAACGCCTGTGAAAAAGAAAATATTAGACGACAAACAGATACGGGCACTGGAAAATGCCGATCATTCTGATCCCTTTTCCGTGTTGGGGCCACACCTGGTGAAGAAAGAGAAAAAAAAGGGAATTGTAGTTCGTACGATTCAGCCAAATGCGGAAGTGGTAAAAATATGGTATGAGGATGGTGCATCCAATGCTGAGATGGAGAAGATTGGCAGCGGCGGCGTCTTTGAAGTCTTTCTAGAAGGGTTGACGGAGATACCTGCGTATCATTTCGAGGTAACACCTTATGAAGGGGATGCGTATACGATCATTGATCCGTATGCTTTTGGACCGACACTTAATGATTTTGATCTTCAGCTATGGGGGGAAGGTAATCATCGGCGGGTCTATGAATGGATGGGATCCCATACAATGACGATCGGAGAGGTGAGTGGAACCCGGTTTGTCGTTGCTGCTCCAAATGCAAGGCGGGTGAGTGTTGTTGGTTCGTTTAATGACTGGGATGGACGGCGCCATCCTATGAGGAAATATCATGAACAGGGGATTTGGGAAATCTTCATTCCAGGTATTTCAGAAGGCGATACTTACAAATACGAGATTGCGGTCAAAGGCAATGATGTGCCCATGCTCAAGGCGGATCCTTATGCTTTTTATTCCGAAGTACGTCCCAGAAATGCCTCTATCGTAAAAAATATCGATCAGTACGAGTGGCAGGATTCAGAGTGGATGTCAGGGCGCACAAAGGGATTCGACACCCCTATGTCTATTTATGAAGTGCATCTGGGTTCCTGGAAAAAAAACAAGATGGCTCCCAATGGATTTCTAACCTACCGTGAACTGGCAGACGACCTGGTTCCTTATGTTTCCGGATTGGGTTTCACTCATATAGAATTACTTCCGATTGCAGAACACCCTTATGATCCCTCCTGGGGATATCAAATAACGGGATATTTTGCACCCACATCCCGGTTTGGCAGTCCCGAGGATTTTATGTATTTCATAGATGCGTGTCATCAGGCCGGAATTGGAGTGATCATTGACTGGGTTCCCGCTCATTTTACCAAAGATGACCACGGACTGAGAATGTTTGATGGAACCTCCCTGTATGAGCATGCCGATCCACGGCAGGGAGAGCACCGGGATTGGGGAACGCTTATTTTTAATTATGGGCGGACAGAGGTAATTAATTTTTTGATCTCAAACGCGGTATACTGGTGTGATAAGTACCACATAGACGGGCTGAGAGTAGATGCCGTCGCTTCCATGCTCTATCTGGATTATTCGAGGGAGGACGGTGAATGGCTTCCAAATCAGTACGGTGGACGGGAGAACGTCGAAGCCATTGATTTTATCAAACGGTTCAATATTGTCTTGAACGAAGAGTTTGAAGGAGTGATCACCATGGCGGAAGAATCCACTTCCTGGCCGATGGTTTCCAGACCCACTTTTACCGGAGGGCTTGGTTTTGACTACAAATGGAATATGGGCTGGATGAATGATACGCTGAAATATATGGCCATAGACCCCATCTTTCGTAAGTATCATCACAACCAGCTTACATTTTCGATGATCTACGCATTCACCGAAAACTTTTTGCTTCCGCTGTCACACGATGAGGTCGTTCACATGAAGCGATCTCTCATTTCTAAAATGCCGGGGGATGATTGGCAGAAGTTTGCGAATTTACGCCTTTTGTATACGTATATGTTTGCACATCCCGGCAAGAAGCTGCTCTTTATGGGAGCGGAAATAGCGCAATGGACCGAATGGAACAGCGAGCAGTCGATAGACTGGGGTTTAACAAAGTATGAAAGGCATAATGGTATTCAGGCCCTTATTAAAGACTTGAATAGCGTTTATACTGAGCAAAAGGCTCTCCACCAGGTGGACTTTGATTGGAGTGGCTTTCAATGGATAGATTTTTCTGATGCAGACAGCGGTATTCTTGCATTCATGAGGAGAGGGAAAAGTGAATATGATACGCTGGTTTGTATTTTTAATTTCACGCCACAGGTTCACTATGAGTATCGAATTGGGGTCCCGCGGGAAGGAACATACCGAACGATTTTTAATAGTGATTCTGAATATTACGGAGGAAGCAACTTTGGAAACGATAAGATGGTTGCCATTAAGGGAGATTGGCACGACCAGCCTGCCAGTATCAAAGTAAATATACCTCCACTGGCCGGAATAATCGTTAAATCTACGCAATAGACACTTATATGGAATTAAAACGTACATGCGGTACTCTTGTGCATCCTACTTCTTTTCCTTCTGATTATGGAATCGGAGATCTTGGAAACGGGGCCAGGCGCTTTATTGATTTTCTTGAAGAGACTCATCAGTTTGTCTGGCAGATTTTGCCTCTGGGTCCAACGGGTTATGGCAACTCTCCCTATGCCAGTTATTCGGCGTTTGCAGGAAATCCATATCTAATTAGTCCGGATATCTTGAGAAGCAAAGGCTTGCTTGACGATGTCGATCTT
>JASCXY010000062.1 GCA_030012235.1 Balneolaceae bacterium ANBcel3
TGATGATATCTCCAGAGGCAGGGTGGATACCGTTTCCTATTTTTCTGAAACGGTTGGCTCCAGCAGAAATGCCTTGATATACACTCCTCCGGGCTATTCGGAGGAGCAAGATTATCCGGTACTTTATCTGTTGCATGGGATCGGCGGTGATGAGTTCGAATGGTTTACTCATGGAACTCCGCATGTTATTTTAGATAATCTGTATGCTGAAAATGCATTGGAACCCATGATCGTGGTTCTTCCAAACGGACGGGCAATGAAAGATGATCGTGCCACAGGTAATATTTTTGACAGTCTCAGGGTTCAGGCTTTTTCAACCTTTGAATTTGACCTGCTCAATGATCTTATTCCCTTTATAGAGGAAACCTACCCGGTTAAGAGTGATCGGGAATATCGCGCACTAGCCGGCTTATCCATGGGAGGGGGGCAGTCGCTAAATTTCGGTTTGCGAAATGTGGATACGTTTGCATGGGTCGGTGGTTTTTCATCGGCACCTAATACACATCATCCCGGGGATCTGATTCCTGACTATGAAGAAGTCAGAAACCGTTTGAACGCTCTGTGGCTTTCATGTGGAGATGAAGATTATTTATTTCACGTAACGGTCAGAACTCATGAGTATTTAGAGGAAAATAATATTCCTCACACGTATCACGTCTGGCCTGGCGGTGATCACGATTTTGATGTGTGGAGAAAGGATATTTATCTGTTTTCACAGATTCTTTTTAAATAGTATACCTGAAAAGTAGCTGCGGTTCTGAATGTGATCTTGTTGAATGCTCTTTTTAGCAGGATCTGATTTATCATCCGTTGTGGCTTGGTTAACGTTTCTTATAATGTTCACTTTTTAATAGTTCATAAAATGAAATATTCCGGTTTTTTGTATTTCTTCATATTTCTTCTCATAGCTTCTTCCTGCGAGGAAGAAAAAACAGATCAGAAACAGGAGCTGAAGTTATGGTATGATCAGCCGGCAGAGATTTGGGTGGAAGCATTACCTATAGGAAACGGGCGGTTAGGTGCCATGATTTATGGTGACCCGGTTAATGAAACCATCATGCTCAATGAAGAAACATTTTGGTCGGGCGGACCTTCCCGCAATGATAACCCGGGAGCATTGGAGGCGCTGCCCAGAATCCGGCAGCTTATTTTTGACGGAGAATTGGAAGAAGCCGATCGCCTGGTGAATACGTATATGGTTGCAGAGGAGTTGCACGGATCGATGTATCAGGTTGTTGGCAACTTAAATCTTACGTTTGAAGGACACGAACATTACACGAACTTTTATCGTGATCTGAATCTTGAAACAGCAACATCTAAGGTTTCATATACGGTGGATGGTGTGTCTTATGAGCGTGAAATTTTTGCTTCTGAGCCGGATCAGGTTATTGTGATGAGGTTGACGGCGAGCGAACCAGGTATGTTGTCTTTTACGGCGGATATGGACGGGCCATTGCAACAATCTGCGAAAGTACTGGACGATCAGACATTTGAACTGACGGGACTTTCAAGCACTCATGAAGGCGTAGAGGGACAGGTGAAATTCAATGCACGTTCAGTCTTCCAAAACAAAGGTGGTTCAACCTCACTCGGAGAGGATCATATTAGAGTCTCGGATGCCGACGAAGTGCTGGTTTTCATTTCTATTGCTACCAATTTTGTGGACTATGAGACATTAAGTGCCGATGAAACAGAACGAAATATGGCCTACTTATCCGGTGCCAAAAATAAAACCTACCAGGAGCTTCTTGACCGGCATATGGATGCCTATCAGCACTATTTTCACAGGGTACACCTGGATTTGGGAACATCACCAAGGTCGAAGCTTCCCACCGACCAGCGAATCCGGGAGTTTGTGGATGGCGGAGATCCGGAATTGGTTACGACTTTGTTTCAGTTCGGCCGATATCTTTTGATTTCCAGCTCACAACCCGGCGGTCAACCGGCTAACCTTCAGGGAATATGGAACGATACAACACATCCGGCCTGGGATAGCAAATACACACTGAATATCAACTGTGAAATGAACTATTGGCCGGCGGAAAAAACCAACCTTCCTGAAATGCATGAGCCTTTGATTCAAATGGTAAAAGAGTTATCAAAAACGGGAAGAGAAACCGCAGAAAGAATGTACGGAGCGGACGGATGGGTTGTCCACCATAATACCGACATCTGGCGTATTACAGGGGTTATTGACGGAGCACTGTGGGGAATGTGGCCAATGGGTGGTGCATGGCTTACACAGCATTTGTGGGAAAAGTATCTGTATAGCGGAGACAAAGAATACCTCGAATCCGTTTATCCTGTCATGCGATCTGCGTCACGCTTTTTTCAGGATCATTTAATTGAAGAACCTGTAAACCGATGGATGGTTGTGAATCCGTCCAATTCTCCGGAAAATACTCCAAAAGGACATCCTACTTCGCTTGCTGCCGGACCTACCATGGATAATCAGCTTCTGTTTGATTTGTTTACCAAAACAATTCGGGCAGCTGAAATCCTGGAGCAAGACGATACTTTCAGAGAAGAGCTTCAGGTTCTCCTGGACCGGCTTCCTCCCATGCAAATAGGACGATATGGACAAATACAGGAGTGGCTGGAAGATTGGGATGATCCAAACGATAACCACAGGCATATATCTCATTTATATGGTCTTCATCCCAGTAATCAGATTTCTCCATTCAGGACACCCGAACTATACGATGCAGCCCGAACCACTCTGATTCACCGGGACGACGTTTCAACAGGTTGGTCTATGGGCTGGAAAATAAATTTCTGGGCCCGGTTATTTGACGGTGAACAGGCGTTGAAATTAATCTCGGATCAGCTTACGCTGGTCGATTCAGAGGGACGTGGAGGATCGTATCCGAATATGTTTGGTTCACATCCGCCTTTCCAGATTGACGGGAATTTTGGTGCCACTTCGGGAATTACAGAAATGTTGTTGCAGACACATGATGGGGCGATTCACTTCTTGCCGGCTCTCCCGGACGAATGGGAATCGGGTGAAGTGTCCGGACTGCGAACATACGGTGGATTTGAGGTGGGTTTCAGATGGGAAAACGGAGAAATTGTACGTCTTGAAGTGACTTCCAATTTGGGAGGAAACTGCAGGATCCGTATCCCCAATGAGCTTCAAATGAAGAATAGCATCGCTTTAAAACCGGCGGTGGGTGTCAATCCAAACCCGTTTTTTGAAACGGCACATATTAAGAAGCCCATTATTTCTTCTTCGGCCGTATTGAATCCCGTTAAGTTACCGGTAACCTATCTGATGGATTTCGAGACCGAAGCCGGACAGACATATGTTCTTGAAAAGAGATAATCGGCTGGTTTTCAGCCAGATTTGATAAAAAGTATATGCAATGAATAGTATCTGTTAATAGTTGAAATGTGTAAGGGGTTTATTCACTCATTATTCATTTCAAACCGCGATACGATTCAGGAAAAGAATGCTCGCGGTTATAGAAAGTGTTTCGAATCAGAAAACCGCTTTAAAACCTTCTATTCGAATATGTAATCAAAACCCTGCGTGTATTTGTTGATTTTTTTATCACTTGTGGAAGCGATTTTTTTTGGATTATTATGATGTAAGTATTACACTTTAAATAAGCATTTCGAGTTAGAGTGGAATAGATCCAAAGAAGAAGAAGAAGGCGTTATTCAGCTTCAGGGTGCGTTTCTTTGGAGGATGGCAGTAGATGTGTTACAAAGCACTAAAAGTGGTATAGCTGGTAGTAAAAAAGATAGAAAAGTAGAAGGAAGGTCCGGTTTGCACAGGTCGGCAATCGGCAGAGAATCACTTATGGATGAACTTTTAATTTAATACCTATGGAAAAAAAATCGATTACAAATAAGTTGCTGGCCAGTCTGGCGTGGTCTCTCGTTGTTCTAATTACATTTTCAGGATCCGTTTATGCCGAAAATGGAAACGGAAACGGAAATGGAGAGAATGGTGATGAAAATGGTCCAAAAATCATCAATGTGAATGGCAGTTTTGAAGACTCCGAGCTGGGTGTTGTTGAAGATTTGGAGGATTATCATTTGCCATTTTGGGAGCTATATTTAGCAAATGGAGCTGATGCTACGTTTGAAATTGTGGATGATCCTGTTCAGGAAGGTGAGCGAGCGTTGAAACTTACGGTTCATGAACTTGGAGATAATGCATGGGACTTACAGGTAAGTGGATATGATTTATACGTAGAAGCCGGGGCATCTTATCGCTTTTCCATGTGGGCTCGTGCGGAGGAGTCCGGTGCGATTTCCGTTTTCTCTGTTTGGCACGAAGATTTTGGCGAATTTAATGCCCTTCGCGGGGGAATTCAGATACCTACAGATGAGTGGAGAGAATACACGTTTGATTTTTCCGTTCCAGCAAATGCACCAGCAAGTTTTCCTGTCCGAATACCGGTGCACTTTAGTTTTTCTGAAAATATCGACAAAACGATATATCTTGATAACCTGACCATTGAAGAAATACAGGAAGCTCCGGCTCGTAGACGGCCTGTTGTCGCAAATCTTTCTGAAGGTGAGGTAGGTGCAGACTTCGTTATTGAAACAGAGGAAGTCAACGGAGAGGAGATTGAATATATACACATCAGCAATGATGGGTTTGATATATCGGATCCATCGGATCCAGACTGGTCTGCATTATGGTCTCGTCCAATTAGTGAAGATCACGTGGTTGCGGTTGACGTCACCTTCCCTTTTGCCGGAGAATATAAATTATATATACGCGGCCGTGTAGGTCCGGATGGAGCAGATGCAGATAGCTTCTACTATCCCGACAGCTTACGATCTGATACATTATCTGTAGAAGAACGTTCATGGATTATAGCCAATCAAATGGATATTGCAGGGTATGATGAAACTATGGATTGGGTTACAGACGGGGGAGCTGCAGGCACTCAAACATGGAAGTGGCTGAATATCTCCGATGGCAACTATCATGCGGATGGGGTAACCTATCATGTCGATCGTGATGATACGACCATTACGTTTCATATCGGAGGCCGTGAAACCGGCTTTGATATGCACCAAATCGCTTTTGGCCGTGCGGATCTTTTTTATACAGTCGGAATGCTGGACACGGCCAGCCCCGGATCTACTGAAATAGAAAGTGATCCCATTGTTATACATCCGGGCCCCCCATTAGCAGAAGGGCTGGATAAGTTCTTAGGTAATATCTGGTCTCCTCCACAGCTTGAAAATTTTGAAAATTACTGGAATCAGGTAACCGCTGAGAACGCCGGAAAATGGGGGCATGTGGAAGGTACGAGAGGAGTTTACAACTGGACAGATCTTGATGCCAGCTATCAGTTGGCCAGAGAGAATGGTTGGCCGTACAGATTTCACGTACTTACCTGGGGTGGACAACAGCCCAACTGGATTAATGATTTGGACTCGGAGGAACAGCTTGTTGCCATCACTCAATGGTATGATACTCTGGCCGCACGTTATCCGGATATGGAGTATGTGGAGGTAGTGAACGAAGGTTCCAATAATCACCAGCTTCCTGATGGTATAAGTGGTGATGCTAATTATATTGATGCTCTTGGCGGTACCGGAGAAACCGGCCACGACTGGATCATTACCGCGTTTGAAATGGCGCGTGAACGATTCCCTGACAGTAAGCTTATGATCAATGATTATAATATCGTGAGCAGTAATACCTGGGGAACTCAAAATGCCCGAAATTACCGTCGTATCATTGAAGATCTTATGGAACGGGATTTAATAGACGGGATTGGTGTTCAGGCCCATGCCTTTTCAACCGTAGGTTCACCTGCTCAAATGCGAGCGGTATTGGATTATTTGGCAGAAACCGGCTTACCCATTCAGGCAACAGAATTGGATATTGATGGTAATCCGAATCGAGTTTCGGATATGTCGCAAGAAGAATCTGATAGTAACCAGCTCTCAGCCATACAACGTATTTTCCCGGTATTCTGGGAGCATCCCGCGGTGGAAGGCATTACTTTGTGGGGATGGCGTCCCGGTATTTGGAGACAAGAGCAGGAGGCATATTTGGTTCGGGGTAATGGAGAAGAACGTCCGGCCCTGAAATGGCTGATGGAGTACCTGGAGTTATATCGTAACATGCCTACCGATGCAGAAAACATTGCTTCAGATCTCCCTGAGCAGTTTCGATTAGACAGCAATTACCCGAATCCGTTCAACCCTACAACGCAGATTCGATACGAACTTTCTGATCAGGTGGATGTAACTCTCAGAGTATATGACATTACCGGCCGCCATGTTCAGACGCTGGTAAATAATGCGTCTCAAACTCCGGGGCACTATACGGTCACGTTTGATGGCAGTAATCTGGCCAGCGGTGTTTATTTGTACAGGCTTCAGGCCGGATCTTTTGTACAAACCAATAAAATGATGCTGGTCAAATAAGGAAACTTTTCCCTGTAGTAACCAGAATCAAATGGATATACTTATTGCGTGGCTGCTGTAATGGCAGTCACGCTTTTTTTTTGGCATATATCAAAAGATAAAGCATCCAAATGCAGTTTTACTTTTATACTACCCAGACTGAATAACCCAAAAGGGTTGATCAGGCTATACTCAGGCACTTGAAAATTTGGAATAGACTTAGTCTTTTTAAGGCATTAACTTACAGGTTCATGTGAAGTGCACAAGTCGTTTTTAAGTATGCTTTTGTGTGTTAGAATTTCGTCATTGAGATTCCATCTGCTCTTAAATAAAAAACGGTCGAATATAACCATATTGGAAATCAGCTCTTTCATTCAACATAGAACCTTTTTTATCATCCTGAAATCATGAAACCAACTCCGGCTTTTGCAATAACGGTCCTCCTTATTGTTCTGTTAACTTTCGGGGCTTGTTGCTCGGCTCTTGGGGAGCCTGAATACGACAACCCGGTTGTATATCAGCGTGCAGATCCATGGATACATAAAGCGGATTGCGGGACCTACTACTTTATAGCAACGGTTCCGGAGTATGATCGAATTGAAATTCGAACGGCTGAGACCATAAACGGCCTTTCAGAAGCGGAATCGGTTGTTGTCTGGCGCAGGCATGAAAGCGGGCCTATGACATACAATATATGGGCACCGGAATTGCACCGCATGAATGATACCTGGTATATCTATTTTGCCGCCGGCCATTCAGATGACCGATGGAGGATCCGGATGTTTGCTTTGTCTAATACTGCTGATGATCCAACAGAAGGAACCTGGATTGAGGAAGGTCAGATCTATACGGACAGAGACGCATTTGCTCTTGATGCAACCGCTTTTGAGCATAAAGGAGAGCTTTATTACGTATGGGCGGAAAGCACAGATCCAGATATTAATTCGGGGTTACTTATATCAAAAATGCAAGATCCGGTGACTCTTACAGGACCACAAGTAGTTATAAGCGAGCCGGAATATGAGTGGGAGCGTCATACGTATAATGTCAATGAAGGGGCAGCCGTAATAAAAAGAAATGGACGGATATTCATTACATTCTCTGCCAGTGCCACAGATCACACCTATGCTATGGGGTTGCTTTGGGCAGATGAAGATTCAAACCTTCTGGATCCTGATTCATGGAACAAACTTCCGGAACCGGTATTCTATACCAATGAAGAGGTTCACCGGTTTGGGCCCGGGCACAATAGCTTTACGATAGCGGAAGACGGTAAAACAGATCTGTTGGTTTACCATGCCCGGGAGTATAAAGAAACTGAAGGTCATTCTCTGGGAGATCCCAATCGCCATACCCGTGTCAGAGTTTTGCATTGGGATGATGAAGGTTTTCCTGATTTCAGACAGGAAATGGGAGACTGACAGTCAAGAAATACGCGTTTACTTCGTCTCATTGGGACGCGAAATAGGTAGAGGAAACAGACGTGACCGGAGTTTCCTTTTTTAAATCCTATGAAGAAAAATGGATGGAAAAGTGATAAAAGCTATGGCTGCTCTTTGGAAGCTTCTTGTTGTCTTAGTACCCCTGATTCTTTGAAAAAAGCAATAACGGATTCAGCGGTTTCCTCATAAACGTTCGTTCGGTAGCGGGAGGTAATCACATGATTTCCGGCATCCGGGAACGCTTCAAAACGAATGAGGTCATCGGGAGTGCCAAGTTGATGTTTCATATTCTCTATGGCGGTAACAGAGACCAGGTTATCCTGGTTCTCTTCGTCTTTGTAATAATAGCCCACAAAAACCGGTGCTACTATAGAACTATATACAGAGTCTGTGAGCAGCGTTTCCTTTAATGTTTTAAGCGTCATTAGTGACTCAATCCTGTATTGGGTGTACCAGTACTGTGGTTGTTTTTCGTGCTCAACAGGAACGTCTAAATAACGGCTTCTCAAGCGCATTCTCATAATCCGCTGGCCCCATCGGGTATCGAAAAGAGAAGCTTCAGGCATGGCGAACTCAAGAAGGGGTGCCAATAAAACCAGACCGTCTATCTCTTCGGGGAAAGAAGAGGCAAGAAATACGGAAAAAAGTCCACCCATTGAGTTCCCCATGACAAGGACTCGCTCTCCAAGGATCTGTGCAACAGCCAGGGAATGAACGGCATCAGCTAATAAGGAATCCGCATTAATATCCAGCATCGGCTCATCCGTGATTCGGCCATGGGCATGTAACCTGGGAATATACAAGTGACATCCCAGCGCTTCTGCCACACGTCGGTGAAAGGGATCCCCTTCTCCGTAACTGGCTGTGAATCCGTGAATATAGACCACAGAGCAGGGAGCTTTTTTTTCTTCATAGGAGGAAGCCCAGATAATACGGGTATGATTATCCTCTTTTAAAGGTTCAAACTTCTCTTCTCGTTGCTGAATAGCCAACTCGGCCATTGATACATCAAACGCCAGTTCAGGAAGCCGGTCGGGAACCACGATTTCCGGAGGCGTCAACCCGGGCCTGAAAAGAAAAAAAAGAGTAAGGGCCATCAGCCCGAATATCGTCCAAAGTATGCGTTTCATGAAAATCCGGCACCAGAAAAATCAACATTTACATGGTTCTACTGGGAAAAATACATAAAAACAGACAGCTGTGAAAATGGGGTTGTATCCTAGTCTATATTCACAGGGAAAACAATGAATTTTTTCAGCATAACGTTATATTTACCTAATCCATCCACAAAAGTTCTCGATATGCCTGTATCTCGCCATTGCTTGCTGTGTGTCCTTATTTTATTGATCCCGTCATATGTTCATGCACAATTTATTGGGGAATGGTCTTCTTACAATGCACAATCCTCAGTTAAAGAAGTCGTTGGAAGCTCAGATGGGTCCATTTGGGCATCAACAGACAGCGGGATTTTTTTTATAGAAGGCGATGAAGTCGGAGGCTCCCTTGCTACTACCGAAGGAATGCATCGGATTAATCCTACGGCCATGCTATATGACACGGGCAGGAACGTGCTTTGGCTGGGCTATAATGACGGGACCTTTGAGTCTTATGACCCTGAACTCCGGCGTTTTCAACGATATACAGATATTGCACGTGCAACACGTTTTCAGCCGCGAGGGATACATGATTTTCTAATGAATCAAAACCGGTTGCTTATTGCAACCGACTTTGGAATTGTAGAGTTTGATCCGGAGATGGAAGCTACCAGAGATACCTATTCTAACCTGGGGGCTTTTTCATCGGGTACTTCGGTGTCTTCGATCCTGATGGATGGCTCGATTTTGTACGCGCTTACCAGCAACGGCCTGGCTTTTGCAGATACGGAATCCGGGAGTCTCGTCGCTCCGGATGCCTGGAGCAACATACCCTTTGCAGGTAGTGGAATTACTTCCCCTGAAGGGGCTGTATTCAGCCGGGGAAAGTTATATGTATTGTCAGATGGAGGGCTATATCACTTTGAAGATGAGCATTGGACGGTTTCTGATACTTTTCCAGAGGAGGAGTTGATTGGAATGCAGGCGTTTGATAGCGGGGAGCATCTTGCCGTCTGGAGCTCGGATCGCTTGTACGTACGTTGGGAAGATGACACAATATCTAACCATCAGATTCCATCTGAGGCCCGTCCGTTGAATGCTTTCTATTACGATGAAAGCCAGTCGTCGCTTGTGCTGGGAACTACACAGCAGGGCGTATTGGTTCTGGATGCTCAATCCGGAGTAGAAAAGGCACGTTATATTCCTGACGGGCCCTATATGAACAGCTTTAGCGGACTGAGTACCCAAGACGGGGTGTTGGTTTCGGCGTCCAGCAACTTGCACGGACGAACAGGGCAGGGTTCACCTCAAAGTGGGTACTACCTCTTCAGAGACGGACAGTGGTTTAATTTCAATAACCGGACACACGATGTATTGGAGCAGTACAACTTTTCCAGTGCCTATACTTCAGCGGTTTCGGAGTCCTACTATTTCTTTGGTTCATGGGGACGCGGACTCGTTCAGCATGATGCATTAACCGATGACATCCGGGTTTGGGATACGTCTAACTCTCTTTTGGATGGATATGTTCCCGGAAGTTCTTATATCGTAGTAAGTGGATTGGATGTGGACCGGAATGGCCATCTCTGGGTGGTCAGCCGTCAGAATACCGTGAATCCTCTTTTTCGTTTTGAGCCGGAAGCAGAACGATGGACCCGCATACCTCCACTTGGGGCATTAGCCAGAGGACAGTTTTATGAACAGGTTATGGCTGACAGTCAAAATCAGTTGTGGATCACGGTTTTTAACGAACGAAACGACGGGCGCGGACTGGTTGTGAAAAGAATGGATGGAGATAATATCAGTCAGGGTATTTTATTAACAGATAATGCTTCACAGGGCAATTTGCCACATAATGAAGTTACAGCTATTGCCGAAGACCGCCGGGGCGAAATATGGGTTGGAACGCGAAGAGGACTAGCCCGATTTACGTTTCCCGGAAGAGTGATAGATGGAACCGCAGGTGACCGGCAAGCCTCTCTGATAATAAATGCGGATCAAGAAGCCGGAGCTCCGTTTTTACTTAGGACGTCATTTATTACTGATATTGTCGTTAACTCAGCGAATCAGAAGTGGGTGGGGACCCAGGGAGAAGGCGTTTGGTTGATCGACGAAGACTCAGGACGCCATCGCATCATCAAGCATTTTAATACAAATAACAGCCCGTTGCTTTCCAATAATATTACTTCTCTGGCATATGATGACCAGACCGGTTATGTGTTTATGGCAACCGATCTCGGGCTGATTGCTTATCTGGATGTTGTACGTGGAAGTGTAGAGAAAATGAACGAACTACATATTTATCCGAATCCGTTTTCATATCAAAATGAATTTGACGAACGAATTATTATTGACGAGCTATCTGAGGAGACGGTCATCCGTATTCTGACCGTGGATGGAAGACTGGTCAGGCAATTAAAAGCCCGTGGCGGCCGGGCTGAGTGGGATGTCCGAAATTATCAGGGAAACCGGGTGGCTACGGGAGTCTACATCGTAGTTGCGGTCGATGATCAGAGAGATGAGAGAGGAGTTGGAAAGGTAGCTATCATTCGTTAGTGAGGGTTAATGCTTTGTCTTATACAAAAGCGATGGTGTAAGACAAGAGGGAGACTTTCCGTTTTTTGTAAGGAGTGATATACAAGCCAGCTAAAATGTACATTTTGGTGCTTTTACATTCGATCGTCAAATGGTCTTGTGGACAGGGAGCTATAGTATGTGTCTCAAGATGGTATAATGACCAGGCGGCAGGCTTAAACTTTATTCTTGCAGTTTTTTTTAAGAAGACGACGGCTTGTTGTGCCCAATACGGACGAAAAAAGAGGAGATTAGCAGATGTCCGCAGGTCGTACTCTAGAAAAGCGATGTTGTGTGTTTCCAGGGAGATTTGTCTGAAGCGGACGGGTATTTTGTAGTTACAAAGAAAACGAAGCGAAGTCGTAAAAAAAAAGCCCGACAGGAGGCCTGCCGGGCTTTAAAACAGTTATAATCGTACAGCTAAAGAATTAGCGCTGAGCTGCAGGCCGTTGTGGGAACGGATGCAATGGAACAGACTCAGCACGGCGGTCAGGCCGGCATCCTCTTCCATTCTGGTTTAACTCTCTACAAGCAGAAGTCGGCACCTTGCCTAATCCACGGGATTCAATACGATCCTCAGAAATACCATTTTCACGATAGAAAGAAACAACGGCATTGGCTCTTCTCTGGCTAAGACGGAGGTTGTACTGATCGCCGCCGACATGGTCGGTATATGCATCCACACGAATCCGGTAATTTGGAGCATCCTGAAGAAGTTCGATGTTCTCAACCAGCTGGCTGGCGGCCCGGCTGTCAATGTTGGAACGGTCGAAGTCGAAGTGAATTGAATTCAATTCCGCAATAAAGACCGGATCATTTGGATCCAGGGGATCGGTACCCATTTCGATTTCCTGTCCATCGGTGAAACCATCGCCATCCGTATCCGGGTTATTCGGGTCGGTGCCATAGACATAGATTTCATCGTAGTCGGTCAATCCGTCGTTATCGCTGTCCGGATTCAAGGGGTCGGTGCGATAGATGAGCACTTCATCCCCATCCGACAATCCATCTCCATCCGTATCAGGATTCAGAGGGTCGGTGCCATAGACAAGTACTTCATCGCCATCCGATAATCCGTCTCCATCGGTATCAACGACAAGAGGATCGGTATTATACTCATACAGTTCCTGTCCATCGGTAAGTCCATCCCCATCGGTATCCGGGTTATTAGGATCGGTTCCGATTTGAAGCTCAATGTAATCAGGAACGCCATCGCCATCCGTATCAAGATTTGGGTCGATGACCTCTTCGCTGCTTTTACAGCCGCTTTGAAGGAGGATTAGCCCAAATGCCATCAAGATAATAAAAGTGGTAGAAAGTGTTGTTCTCACTGTAGTTCTCCGTTCAGAGGTTATAAGAATGCTTTAAATGTTGAAAAATCAAAGCTGCATTGTTCGGTTGATTAGGCGAATGTATCCGGTCACATACCCTTAAAGGATCTTATCCGGGCATTCACACCCGTACGGTACCAACAGGATACCAATATCAGGCATGAAGTTCCACATTCATTTTGATGCGTGATAAATGATACTGAAAAGTAATCAAATTTGATACATTTTTGATGAACTTATCACGGTTTTTATGATATTTTTTTATAGTACAGAGTATCTTTGCTATTTAACTATCAGAAATAGACATGTACCCGCAAAAAAATTGACCAGCGTGCTTAAAATTCTTATATTTAAAATCTGTATTAGTAAAGCATCGCGAATGGGGCTATAGCTCAGCTGGCTAGAGCGCTTGCATGGCATGCAAGAGGTCCGGGGTTCGAATCCCCGTAGCTCCACACATAAGGGCTCATAAGGAAAGCTATGAGCCTTTTTTATTGAATATGGGGTAAGTCCTGCACGACCAGCTCCCTCTCAACTCCGTCAGGACCGGAAGGTAGCAGCGGCCGGAGGTTGTAGCGGTGCGATGCAGGTCGCTTACCCCTTTTTTATTTCCTGCAAATGCTTTTGGAAATGGAAACCGCATGAGACCGGGCATTTTCAATAAACCAGAGGCTCGTATTCAGCCCCCCGCACGCCACCCCGGCTATGTACACACCTGAAACGTTGGTTTCCTGGGTTTCAGGGTTATATACAGGAATTTGATCCATCCCTTCAAACCGGATACCCGCCAT
>JASCXY010000063.1 GCA_030012235.1 Balneolaceae bacterium ANBcel3
GAAGGGAGGAAGCGATATTCCCGGCAGGCACATTTTACGGCCTGTCCGCTGTTATTCATCAGGGTGGTAGGCTTGATCAGGATAGACTTAACGCCTTTGAACCGGCCGACACCCAGGATATAGGGTTTGTCGGACGATTCCATACTGGCTGACAGGGTTTTGGCCAATCGGTCGACGATAGAGAAACCGATATTGTGGCGTGTCTGCTCGTACGCCTCACCAATATTACCCAAACCCACGATAAGTGGCATGATCTCTGTAAATTAGCTTCCGCTTTCTTCTTCAGATCCAGAGCTTTCACCTTCTGAAGCATCAGCAGCTTCTGTGGCTTCTCCTTCTTCGCCTTCCTCCTCTTCATCAAGACCAAGGAGTTCTGCAAGTCCGCCTTTTGGCGGCCGGATCACAGCGATGGTACCAAAAGAGGCGCGGAGAGGTTCCACTCCTTCGATATCGATAGCATCCACATCGATGGTATCACCAATTTTAAGAGTAGAAATATCCAACAGAATTTCTGCCGGAATGTCTTTTGGCAGACACTGAACCCGAATTCTGCGAAGGGGCTGATAGAGACGTCCACCTTCGGTAACTCCGGGAGAAGTTCCTTTGAGTCGGATAGGGATGGTAATGATGACCGGTGTCTTCTCTTCCATGGCAAAAAGATCAACATGGAGCGGGCGGTCTGTTACCGGATGGTATTCTACCGACTGAATCAGTGTGTCGTACTCCTTTCCGCCGAATACCAGTTTGATAATAGTGGTTCTGTTGGACTGCAGTGCTTTTTCGAGCTCAAGCTCGGGTATGGCAAAATGCAGGTTCTCTTTAACTTTGGGTCCGTAAGCAACTCCCGGAACGAGTTTATCATTCCGCAGTTGTTTCAGCGCAGATTTCCCCTGAGGGCGTTCCTTGGCTTCGACGGTTATTACATTAGGTTTTTCCATGATTCAGCTAACACTTAAAGGGTTAATCATCAAATAACGTACTAATCGAATCGTCGGTGTAAATACGACGAATAGACTCGGCAAACAGGCCTGAAACGCTCAGGACGTTTATCTTGTCCGATGGTTTTTTTAAAGGCACGGTGTCTGTTACAAGAAAAAGGTCGATGGGTGAATCTTCGATCCGCTGATACGCTGGCCCTGATAATATGGGATGCGTACTGGAAGCAAGTATCTTCTTTGCTCCACGTTCCTTCAATGCCGAAGCGGCATTAGTGATGGTTCCGGCGGTATCAATCAGGTCATCGACCAACAAAATATTCTTATTGTCAACTTCACCTATAATATTCATGACTTCGGCCACATTCTGAGAAGGCCTTCTTTTGTCAACAAATGCCAGTCCGGCATTCAGGCGTTTCGAATATGAACGTGCCATTTTAAGGCTCCCAACATCCGGAGCAACTACTACAAGATCTTCTATCGGATTATTATTGAAATACTCCACAAAAATAGAACTGGCATAAAGATGGTCCAGTGGAATATCAAAAAAACCCTGAATTTGCGGTGCATGCAAGTCCATTGTCAAAACACGATCCGCTCCGGCTTCCGAAAGTAAATTCGCAAATAGTTTTGATGCGATAGATACTCTGGGCTGATCCTTGCGATCCTGCCGGGCATATCCAAAATACGGAATGACGGCGGTTACCCGGTCGGCGGAAGCACGTTTTGCCGCATCAATAAGTAATAAAAGCTCTATAATATTGTCGCCGGGAGGAGGAGTGGATTGTACGATGAAAACATCGGCTCCGCGAATACTTTGCTGGTATTTAACATACAGTTCCCCGTCCGAAAAAGACTTGATGGTGACTGCCCCAAGTTTGGTTCCGTATTTTTCGGCAATGGCACGAGACAGCGCAAGATTGCTCCTGCCGGCAAATATGGCTAATGGTTTGTCCAAGACTTCGTTGAGGCGACTTTTGTCGGTGAATACTAAAAAAGGATGGAACCGGTCAGCTCATCCTTTTGTTTTTTTTGATAAAACCAGCTGTTCAAAAAAGTTGCCCGGGGAGGATTCGAACCCCCACATACGGGACCAAAACCCGCTGTCCTACCTTTAGACGACCGGGCAATCCAGTCCGTCATTGACAGAATCCAAATTTAGGAAATGTTATCTTTGATGTCAAGTTTTTACGAGGTACTTCATTACTTCACAATCTTCACATTTTCGTGGTTGGCAGTGATACCGGTAGTGATGAAGTCCGGAAAGGCGGTTATAAAGAGAATCATCCGGAAAATTTGAAGCCTTGAATTTTTTTCTTACGAAGGGGGGAATTGGAATACGCTGTTGCTCCCAAAGCGATAGAGCCTCAATGGACTTGTCTCTTTGGTGAAGCCACCCGGCCAAAAGATAGACGGCAGGCAGCAGGGTATTGACAAACAGAGTTTGAAGCCGGTTTTTTCCGATGGGAGCCGTGAATTGAAAGCGGCTTATTTTTTCCCAAAGCGAAAGGGTTGGCTCGTTGATCCAGGTACTCAAAGGGATACTTTTGAGTCTGAAATACAGTTCGGCCGCCTGGGGAATGCGAACTTCGGGGCGGTTATTGGGCCGGGTGGAGCTCAAATCCCATTCCTGTTTCTGCAAGATGCTTTGGGATGAAACGGGTTCCGATAATCCAGCCTTTTCGAAAAGAAAGCGGGTGGTTTCCTGAATTACTTTTTCATTATAGAGGGAGCTGTATCTCTTGTTTTTGACTAGCTCCATACCTAGCAACCTCATGTTCTGCCGGTTGTTATAATATCCCAAACCTTCTGTCATGTGTAAGGTAACCATGTAGTTCCAGGCAAGATGCATCTTCGTTCCCGCCGGATAATCGCTCAGAAGCCGAGAGCAACGATACTCAAAGTAGCGGGAGTCCCATTGTTTTACAATCCCGGAAAATACAGAGGAGGGCATCGTCTTCATGAGCCCGGCACAGGGCAATACGTCAGGCAACTGGAATCTTTTCCATAACTGAAAAAGTTTTTCGGGCAAATAAGGAAGCAATTCGAGGGTTGGTATACGCGTGTTGTCGGCTGAAGCGGCAGGAATGCTTCGGCGACTGTATTGCGGGATAACGTGCAATATGACCCGATTGTAAACCGGATCTTTGTGATGGCCGTGATGGTACCAGTCGTTATTATGCAGATGCAACTCAATGTCTCCATAGACAGATAGTGTGTCAAATCGCAAATGGGCAAAGGTATAGTCCGGCCCGTCTCCTTTGTTAGAGGTTCCCGGATGGATGACATGAACGTCTTTTCCACAGGTTGTTTTCAACTTTCCGGCCGAAAAGTGAAGGTTTTCCCATAAAAAATGGAAAAATCGCTCATTAATAATGTTCATTTCGCTTTATAATATTGCTAAATTGAATTAGAATTGCGTACATTGCACAGGAATACTATGTTTTTTGGAACGCTTTCCCGGATTTTGTGTTCACTTCTTTCAAGTGACAGTGTTTTCAGAATGACTTAGGTACTATTTTACAGATATGCTCGAACAGATCTCCTTACACAGAACATGGCTCCTATTTGTTGCTTTTCTCATGCTTCCCACCGTTGCATGGGCATCGCACCCACTGTTGGTTTCTTTTAACAGCAGCACTCAGGACACCGACATCATTTTGTCCTGGGAAGTTTCTGATCATGAACTAACCAATGAACACTTTCAGTTGCGGAGAAGATATACCCATAAAGGCTCCGGTGATCAGGCCCTGGATGTAAACCGCATTGAATCTGCTGGTGCCGGCCGGTTTTCTTACAGAGATCGGGATCTGTTTAAATCTGATGGAGAGAATCCTCAGGCCGCAGGCGCTGACGGGGTTATTTATGAATTGTATCTGATAAGGCCGGATGGTTCCAGAGAACTAATGCGGCGCACAGAGACTCTGCAGTATACCACGAATGCCGCGAGAAGTACCTGGGGTAATATTAAATCGATGTTTCAATAGCGTATTGTGAATTCCCAAACGCAAACAAGCCACCTCTTAATGAGTCCGGCACGTATCAACCGGTTTATTACCCGAATGGCATATCAAATTTATGAAGAAGCCAGGGGATCCCGGGATGTATTGATTTTTGGTGTCGACGACAAGGGGTATGCGCTTGCCTGTATGCTTGCCTCCAGTCTTTCTGACATTTATCAAGCCCCTGTGTTGGCCTATCCGTTGGATATTAAGGGCAGAAAAAAAACAGCGGAACCCTCTGCTGAACCCACCGTCTCTGTAGAAGGCAAACGGGTGGTGATTGTGGATGATGTGATGTACAGCGGAAGAACCATGTATCAGGCGCTTCGGAAAGTGACTGAAACCGAACATCCTGAAGAAATTAAGCTGGCTGCACTCATTGACCGCGGACACCGTCGATACCCCCTTTCTCTGCAATACCTCGGCTTATACAGCCCGACTAAACTCAAAGAGCATGTATTGTGCCGGTTTACAGAAGCCGGTCAACCGGAAGGAGTATGGTTACTTCCAGCCGGAGCAGAAGGCCAATAGTTTAATCCGTTGGTTTTTTGTATAGAGGTCTTTATTGTCAATTTCCTGATGAATCTCTTTAAACATTTCTTTTACCCATATAAGGGTGGTAATATCAAAAATCATCGAAAAAGCAAAGAACTATGAAAACTTGTTACGCTACATTCCTGTTCGCCTTTCTTTTATGTTTGTTGGCAATGCCACAATCCGCTCTTTCAAAAACAAACATCAATGCAGAGCCGGAAACCCCGGAGCCGGGTTGGGAGTACAGCCTGAGGACTTCTTTAACAGGAACCCAGGCATCTTATAGAAACTGGAGCCAGGGGGGCATAAATAATGTTTCCGCTTTGGCAACGACCGGTTTTAGTGCCCGCTATAAGAAGGATAGCTTTTCATACAGCCTGAATGTAAATCTCCGGTACGGACAGTCACGAATCGGAGACGGCGATTTTATTAAAAGTGATGACCTGATCCGAATCCGGAATCAGGCCCGCAGAATGTTCAGGGATGAACGCTTCAGCGCTATCTTTAATCTGAATTTTGAATCGCAGTTTGATAAAGGATATAAAAACCCTGTGCCCGATGAAGGTGAAAGCCGCATATTACAGTCCCGCTTTTTCTCGCCGGCTTATCTGAGCCAGGTACTGGGTTTAAGCTACAATCCCGATCGGTATTTTCGTGCAGAAACCGGCCTTGCAATGAAACAAACTTTTGTCTCGGATACTTCGTTGTCAGAACGTTATGGCCTTGATGCCGGTGATACCTTCCGAAATGAAGCCGGATTTTCGGTCCTTCTGGGTTACGAACGCAGAATTATGGAGAATATTCACTTTTCCGGATATGTGGAAACCTTTACCAATGTTAACAAGGCCATCACATCTACAGATGTATTGTTCGTAAGTGAAATTACCGGACAAATTAATCGTTATATCAGTACGAATGTGGAGTTTGCTATGGCGTATAACGATGATATCACCAAAGAGCTTCAGGTAAAGCAAATTATTTCTGTAGGCTTTAGCTATACTTTTTTTGATAACTAATAACAGCTTCTACAGGCTGGTACGTTATTTTTTGTAAATGCACGCCCATTTTGACCGTTATTTCAAAATTTATGGGCGTGTATTTCTTATATTCCTCATCCGGGGCAATCTTGTCTTCACAGGGATGTATCACGGAAAGCAAGGAGTGCTTTCGCAAGATTCATCTGAAGTTTTTGCCTGTTATGACGGCCGTTACTTTATTGTGAAGCGGGCGTTCGACTGATTTTATAGGCCTCACTTTGAATCGTATTTATTGTTGACTTATGGCTTTTTGGCGGGTTTTTTTTCTGTTTGTGTTTTCTGTTTTCGGCATTCAGGCCGTATATGCTCAGAAACTGCCCATGCCATCCGATGATTTATTACTCTCCACTACAGAAGACGAAAAAAAATCCTGGAAATTTTCTCTTCGGGGTGGGTTGAATGGATCACAGGCGTATTATCGCTCCTGGGCACAGGGAGGAGTAGACCGAATTGCCGTTGTTGGAAACACCGTTTTTACCGGGGTCTATACCGAAGGATCTTTTCAATATGGATTCAGAGTGGATATGAGATATGGAAGAACCAGTCAGGATCGGGGGTCTTTTAGAAAAAGTGAAGACATGTTACGGGTCAGGAATCAGTTCAGAAGAAGATTCACCGACGAACGGTTCAGTATGACGAGTAATATTAATTTCGAAACGCAGTTTGATAAAGGGTATGACAGTAGTTTTGAAAATGTGCAATCACGGTTCATGAGCCCCGGAACGTTGACCGAAACGGTTGGTTTATCTTATGATCCCGGAAACCATCTGGATCTCACCGTGGGTATGTCACTCCGGCAGACTTTTATAAAGGATACAACGCTTTCAGAGCGATATGGACTGGAGGAAGGAGATTGGTTCAGAAATGAGGCCGGTTTTACCGTAATTGTAAGCTATGAGCGGGAAATATGGGATAATGTCACCTATTCTGCTTATCTGGAAACCTTTAGTAATCTTCAAAAGAGCCTTTTCAATACAGATTTTAGAATAAACAATGAATTTGTTGGACGTATCAATAACTACCTGACGGCAAATCTTGATTTCTCCCTGCAGTACAACGATGATATTACAAAAAAACTGCAAATTCGCCAGCTGATCTCCATCGGATTGAATTATACGTTTATGTAGTGAAGTGAGCATCCCTTTTTCATGAAGGAAACCCGTTTTTATTATTATGATTCCGGAAACCTATATTCATTCTTTAGAACAACTTCTTCCCGAGTTGAAAGAAAAGCTTGATCCTTCCGTAGCCCTTCTCCCCAAAAATTCTCTGTATCCTGAAATACCAGAAGGTGAGCTTAAGGATCAATTATCTCACTTGATGGAGAAACTGGAGGACCACTATCCCTTTCATCATCCCTTGTATGCGGGACAGATGCTTAAACCTCCTCATCCGGTAGCCTGGCTTGCCTATGCGCTTGCCATGACCATCAATCCGAACAATCATGCCCTCGATGGCGGTCCGGGAGCTTCTGTTCTGGAAAAAGAGGTCATACAGGAGTTCCTTCGCTTCACAGGGTATCCGCAAACCGGGCTGGGCCATTTAACGGCAAGTGGAACGATAGCCAATCTGGAAGCACTATGGGTGGCAAGAGAATTGCATCCCGATAAACCCATCGCTATTTCAGGTCTTGCTCACTATACGCATCAGCGAATGTGCAGTCTGCTGCGTCATCCGACGATATCTGTTCCCGAAAAGGAAGACGGATTGCCGGATCTCTCATTATTATCGAAACAGGAGATGTTACCGGGAACCATCGTTGTAACTCTCGGTACAACGGGTAACGGAACTCTTGAACCGCTGCATGAAATTTGTGACTGGGCTGAGGAATATGGGGTGAGGGTGCACGTGGATGCAGCCTACGGAGGTTTTTACCATTTGCTCTCAGAAACCGGCTGGATTGATTCTGAACCCTGGGCGGATCTTCCCCGCACCGACAGCATTGTGATTGATCCCCACAAACACGGACTTCAGCCTTATGGCTGTGGTTGTGTTCTTTTTAAAGATCCTGCGATCGGTACATTTTATAAACACGACTCTCCTTATACCTATTTCACGTCAGATGAACTGCATTTAGGTGAAATCAGTATTGAGTGTTCCCGTGCAGGCGCATCCGCCGTTGCCTTGTGGATGACTCTAAAGTGTTTTCCTCTTGAAAGGATTCCGGGTCCGGCTTTAGAAGGACCAATAACTGCACAAAGGATGAAAACATCGTTTAACGACACTACCCGGGAGGGTTCGCTTTATCGGTTTGGTTCCTTGTTGGGAAAATGTCGGCTGGCTGCGATGACCCTGTTTGAAGGATTGAATGCTTCGGCTGATTTTGAACCGGTTATCCGGCCGGATCTTGATATTGTTACTTTTATCCCGGTGACCGAAGATAAGACCTATTCGATGGTGAGTCTTCGAACCAGGGAAATCTTACATAAAGGGATGCAAAGTAAAGATAATCGGTTGTATATGAGCACTCTGAATGTGCACAAAAAGCAGGCCGAGAAGTGGTGTCCCGGCTTGAAAGCCGACCGGGATTCCGTCGATGTGTTGAGAATGGTGCTGATGAAACCGGAGCATGATGCCTTTGCCGGGGAACTGCTGCATCGTTTGGAGGGCCTTGCTAAAAGTTGAAAACGGCCCGAACTTCGAGGTTTGGGTAGAGTCTTCGGGTTCGTTGCCTTTCATTTTCCTGAAAGTATGGGCGGACGTCCTCTTCATAGGAGATGTAGAGGTTACGCCAGGTCTGCTGACGTTGCACCCAACCACGAATAATAAGTCGATTTCCGGAAGAAAAACGCAAATCGACATCTACAGCCGGCCCAAGTTGTCTTGAATAACGGACGCCCGGTGCAACACGTGACATTGGAACCGGGAAGCCGCCTTCCCCCGGGACTTCTGCAGTTACCGTTCCCTGAGGCAGGTAGTCTCTTCGGAAAAAGAGCCTTCCTCCAATTCCAATCCGGTGGTTTCCGGGAAGGAAGTGCACCATAGCCGTCACATCGTATGTTACCAAAGTATCGGTTGGCGTTTCCTGGAACGAATCCCAGTATAATCGTCCAATCCGCAATTCACTGCGGCTGGCATTGGCCTCAACACTCCACTCTTCAGCAACTTTGAGAGTAATATCTGAACGAACCGCATACTCCCTGGATGACTGATCGTTTTTGGGGCGCCCTTCGATCTGATAGTCTTCCACTGTGTAGTTGGCTCT
Source organism: Balneolaceae bacterium ANBcel3 (assembly GCA_030012235.1). Classification (GTDB taxonomy): domain Bacteria; phylum Bacteroidota; class Rhodothermia; order Balneolales; family Natronogracilivirgulaceae; genus JASCXY01. The sequence goes on from JASCXY010000063.1 coordinate 8,714, forward strand.
GGCTAAAAAAGAGTGATTCCACCGGATCCGGTCGTGCGGCTGCCATTGGATAACGGGGTTTAAGCGCAGGCTCCTTCTCCAGTTGTTCTCAATACTTCTTGTTGCAGATAGGTACACATAATGAGTGGCTTCAGCTCCGGCATGAAGAATCATTGTAAGGTGCGGAGAAAAGACATGGCGGTTAGAGACAGTTACCAAGTGCCTTAGTTCATCTCGATCATCATTGTTTCCCTCCGGAGTATCGTATCGCAGGATTCCGGACTGTGCGCGGATAATCAGTTCGTTCCGGTTTGAAAGTGTAATCTGATTCTGAGTAAATAGCTCCAGTCGGGTCTGGTCAAAGTTGGAGTTTCTCAAAATCAAATTTCGCCGGCCAACAGGCCCTTCGGGTAAACCGGCGGTATGTATAAGGCGAGAATCCCGGTTAACATAATCAAAAGAAACGCCTGCCGATAAAAAACTTTGACCGTAGTAATACTCACCCCGGGCCTGTACATGGACTTCCTGCCGGCGGGTTCGTGTATCATACACGGGTTCAGAGAATTCTCCGGTTCGGGGCCTGCTTTCTACAATACGTGTATGGTTGAGGCTATATAGATCGATAGAGATATTCATAGAACCGGAGACCGGAATGGTAGCCCGAAGATCCAATGCCGTAGAATCATTTTGGACGGATTCGATAATATCCGGTATATCCCGGTTAAAGAAGCTTCCCGGCTGATAGCTTTCTTGTACACCATTGGAAAAGAACACGTTGCTGCGAAGCTGAATTTCATCGGCAAAATAATTCGCCTGAGTTTGAATACGGTACAATGCATACTCCCTCGGTGCAATATGAGCATAATGTGCTTCGGCTTCCGGGCGGAACATGAACTCACCTACACGAAACGGGCGGCTGGAGCCACGAAACTGAGCCGACCAACCCTGATCATGTTCGTTATTTCGTTCGTCGCTCATCCATCCGCCTGCCATAGTCAGGTCTACGAGGGAGTGTGGCCTGTACTGAATACCCAAATGGCCGGTATTCTGATTTAATCCGGTAGCCGAAAAATGGTAGGAATAGGTATCTGCAGTCAGAGAGAAACGGTCGTTGATACGGCGTGATGCCTCCAGCCGTATGGTATTCTCATCCTGAATATTTCGCGCCTCTCCATCCGAAAGGAACAGACGTGATCTGAAGTTATGGTCCAGATTAAAAGAATAAGGGCCTTGCCGGACATCGACACCTGTGGTATAATTCCAGCGAAGTGCATCCAGCTGTCGGCTGAACCGCGCGTCAGACTGAAAGGAGAAGTCGTCGATGAATGAGGCACTATGAACCGCTTCAAAAGGGGTGAACCACACAACCCAAGTCACCAAAAGCACCAAGACAGTCCGGCCAGGAGTACTTTTTCCGGTATGAAAATCGGCAGTTGGCATGGACCGTATATTCCTGGTGTTGTTATGGGTGGTTTATGAAAAAAGAATAAAAGCCTCTTTAAAATAGCTTTTATTCCGATGATCAAAAATTGCTATACTTTATGTATGAAAATGCGTGGATTATTATCAAAAAAACAAATTAACGAGTTAAAATCGCTTCAAAAAAAGAAAGCCCGTCACGAGTTGGGTTATTTTCTTGCAGAAGGGATACGCACAGTTGAACAAATCCTGGAAAATAGGTGTGTTCAGGTAGTGGGTATATTCTCCGATCAGTCTATTGGCCTTTCCGGCCGGATCGCCTCGGCCTGTTATACTGCAGAGCAATCGTTTTCCGGGTCTATTAAAGGTCTTGAGCATTTTGACGGGGATAGCATTCCCTGTTATGCGCTGTCATCGGGCGTATTCAGTCAACTGGTTGATACAGAGAATTCACAAGGGGTAATGGCTCTTTGTAAAATACCGGAACCAATTTCAGATGATATTCTGCTAAGTAAACAGGAGATATTACTTGCCATTGATCGAGTCCAGGATCCGGGAAACATGGGTACACTTATTCGTACAGCTGTTTGGTTTGGAGTATGCGGACTTGTTCTTTCCGGCGGCTCCGCTGATATTTTCCATCCGAAAGTTGTTCGCAGCACAGCCGGTGCTACAGGCGTCCTTCCCTGGGTGGAAACAGACCTGGAGCTTTTTTTGGAGAAAGCTTTCAGGAATAAACGAAAAATATATCTGTTGGATGGTTCCCCGGATGCTGAATCTTACCGGGATATTCGTCCGTCCGGTTCCGACATTCTGGTCGCGGGAAATGAAGCCAATGGTATTTCTTTATCCATCAAAAAACAGGGGTATCCAAAAATAAAAATAGATGCTTCAAACGACCTCGGCCTCAAGAACAGAACAGGTGTTCTTCCCGTTGAAAGCCTGAATGTGGCTATTGCTACGGCAATAGCCATGGCTCAATTTCAAGAAATAAAAGAAAAATGAGGAGTCGCGCCGGAAGCAAAGAGGCGTTTTAGCTCTTTAGGTTGATAATTTCTACCCGGTTTAATTTTTCTCCAAGAAAACGCTCGGCAAGGACCTTAAATCGTTGAGGCTTATCGCTGACAAAACAATCGAACCGACCCTCTCCCGTGGGATTAGCCCATCCTTTCTGACGGAGCATATCGACGGTCATTTCTGCTATCGATTCCGCAGAATCAATGATTTCCGGGGCATCACCCAGTACCTTTTTAATACTTTCTTTGAACAACGGATAATGGGTACATCCCAGAATGAGTGAATCCAGCTCCTTGTCCTTAAAATCAGACAGATAAATTTTCAGCGTTTCTATGGCAATGGCATTATCTGTCCACCCTTCTTCCGCAAGAGGAACCAAAAGGGGACAGGGTCTTGAAAAAACCAGCGTTTTATTTCCATTAGCCATCAGAGCGTTTTCGTATGCACCGGAACCTATGGTCGCCAGAGTTCCTATGACGCCAACATTATTAACCGGTTTGTTTACGGCCAATGCGGCTTTTGTTCCGGCTTCGATCACATCAAGAACCGGTATGTCATGTTCCCGGCAAAGTTCTTTGATCTCATGCTGGGCTGCAGAGGCGACCGAATTACAGGCGACGAGGATCGCTTTAACTTTTTTCCCTATTAAAAAATGGGTGATCTGCAGAGCATACTCACGAATGGTATCCGTGGATTTGATCCCATAGGGTACACGGGCAGTGTCTCCAAAATAGATGATATGTTCACTTGGAAGAGATTTTCGAACGGCTTTTACAACGGTCAGACCGCCGATACCAGAGTCGAAAATTCCAATGGGCGCTTCTTTTTTTGACATGGCTCTAACACTCAATAACTCATTCTTTCACTGTTGAAAGGATAGCAACTTCCTTGCTCATTGCAAAGTGCGAAAAAAAAAAATGTGAATGCCGGAGATGGATATGTATATGTATAGAAGAATTGCTTAGTAGGCAAGAACCCCTACAGTACGAACGGAATGATGCTTTTTGTCTGCGGGCCTGAAAAATTCAACATAAATGACATACAAACCCTGTCTGCAAAGCCGCCCGTCGTTCATTCGTCCATCCCATAAACGGCGCCCATGTGGCTCTGCCCGGTCACCGTCAACGAGATTACGTGCAAGGCGTCCGTTTCGGTCAAAAATCCGAATACGGATCAGGGCATCCGTAAAAGGGGGGTGGTAATGAATCGCCATGTGGCCATCCGAAGGTGAAAAAGGGTTGGGAACAAGTTCAACCGTATATGTATCGGAGGGAGTTGTCTGAACAACCAGTGCGTTTTCTTTTCCGGGAGTACCACCGGAAGCGATAGAAGATGAGCTCCAATTATTCTCCATTTGCGTGGGTAGGTTTTTACAGATTCGCTCAAGACTGATGCCCCGGGTTTCTATAAGGCTGCGGTTATGCCATGTTGGTGAATAGTGAACCCGGTCAAGGACTCCGGTTTGTTTGTGTGCCAGGTAGACGGGAGCACCTGAAACAGGAAGCCCAAGTGTTAGTCGGGAGGCACGATAAAAGCGGGTGGAATCTTCCGGATGGAGAGAAAAAGCATCAAAGATGCGGCTGTTCTGGAACGATGAACTGGTATCGGGATAGAAGACTCCAAAATCGCCGGGGTTTAGTACCGAGTATTCGGGAATCACTGGAATAATGGATCGGGTTTGTCCGTGTTTGTCCGGTTCATCATGAATATGCAGACCATTCAGAAGCAGGGGAACTTCGGTTGCATTGACAAACTCTATGTATTGAGATTGATCTGAGAACGCTCCGTACCTGCCAGAGAGAGGTTGATACATAATCTCATTTATAAGCAAGTCACCCTTCTCCGGAATAAAAGAAAGAGGTATTGTTGATGCGGAATAATCTCTGCCCGCCGGATCAAGCATACTCTGCAAAGTGATTTTTTGATATTTCTTTTCTATCTCTGCCGGAGATTGAAAAGTGAATTTATTCCCGTCTTGTCCGTTAGCCGTATCTACAGGAGTCAGGCGTTGGTTTCCAAACGTCAGTCGGGTTAAAGATTCACTACTGACAAATCGGTTAAACCATATGATTATTTTGTTAGATCCCGTTTTCAGGGCCAGAACGGGCTGTAGTGGATCGGGATTCTCATCATAATGGAAATTTATATATCCGGCTGAGTGGCTATCAGGATGCTCTTTCCAGTTAGACGGATCGGAGCTTACACCCAGCGGGTCTGTGCGTTCAATGGAGATACCATCCCGGTTGCCGCCAAAATCAGGAGTATAGGTTACGGCATCCAGAACCGTTTCGTTTTTGTCCATGAGAATCACGGTATCTCCATTCCTGGAAAATGCGGGAAAAGGATCAAACGTAAGGTGCAAAACCGAATCAGGGACGATAAGACCGTGTTCCGAAAAAACCGTTATTTGTCCAGGGAACAGATATGCAGATTCGGAAGTAAGATGATCGCTCAAGGGTATCAATGACTGAGAA
>JASCXY010000064.1 GCA_030012235.1 Balneolaceae bacterium ANBcel3
TTATCAACAGAATGGGTTTAAATAACCTTGGTGCAAGAACGATATGTCGTTTTTTAAAAGATAAAAAAGCGCATAATACGTGGTTATTTGACGGCTTTCCGACCGGTGTCAATATCGCCAAAACCCATGATCCGGAAATCGTCGGAGAAAAAGCCATAACGGATTATGTAAGCAGTTACAAAGAAGCGATCAATGTGGCCGATTACATTACATTGAACATTTCCTGCCCCAATACCCGTGAAGGAAAAACCTTTGAAGATATTTCAGCACTGACAGGCTTATTGGAAGCCATACGGGAGATTCGTACTTCCGAAGACCCACCGCTTTTACTGAAATGGTCCCCGGACATCGGATTTTCTGAGCTTGAAAAACGAATGGATATATGCGAGCAGTTCAAACTGGATGGATATGTTGTTTCAAATACCTCCTCCGGCCGAAACGGACTTCAAACTCCCGAAGAAACCCTTACAAAGATTGGTGCAGGTGGATTAAGCGGCGCTCCACTATATCCAAATGTTCTTAAACGTGTTCGCTTTTTACGCTCCATCCTTCCCCCTGAACGTGTGATCATTGGGTGTGGCGGCATTGACCGGCCTGAACGCGCTTTGGAGATATTTCGGGCCGGGGCGAACCTTATACAGCTGTATACCGGATTTGTCTATGAAGGTCCCTCGCTCGTTTCCTCTATTCAGAAAGCTTTAATAGAGGAAATAGAGAAAGAAAACTGCACAGATTTTGAAGAGTGGCTCTACCTTCAGTGGCCCCGGGAGTAGCAGCATCAAAAAACGTCTTTTAAGGCGTATGTTCCCTGTCTTCCTGCATTTCTTCGTCAACGTTCTCTTCCGGATCCGGATCCTCCAATTCATCCTCCGGAGATTCGGATTCCGGGGCATCGGGTTCTTCCTCTGCCGAATCTTTAGCGGAATCCGGTTCAGCCTCTTCTTCCACTACTACCTCCTGGTACATTACCGTCCACGTGTATTCGCACTGCGCCTGAACACGACGACCCAAAACCGCAGCGGGCGGATTCAATGTGATTTCTTCTAAAAGAATACGCTCAAAAGAATCCAGAAATTCCTCCTCAAACGTTTCTCGTTGATCTACGGTGACAGAAACCGTTTGCCCGCTTTCATCTACATTCACCGTAAAAGTAATATCTCCCTCAACTTCAAAGCGATTAATCTTATTCTGGAGTCCGCTTTCAACCAAAAAAACCGTCGTATCCTGTGCCAGTTCTGGCCTTCTATCCAATTCGAAGCACATATATACCTGCGCTGTATCCACCAACGACTCTCCTGCCCGGGATACATCCATTTCTGAAGCAAGATTCGATACCATTCTCATGCCTTTGTAATCCGGATACCGGTCTTCCAGATAAAACAGCGCCACTCTTGCACTATCCCATGCGATGCCTTCATAAGGGAAAAACGCACTAAAATCCGGCTCCCGAATCCTTCGCTCTGCCAGTTCTATAAACGGACTCACAAAAGCAAGCTCCTCTTCACTCCATCCCCCCTCCTCTTTCTCTTCCTCCTGTTCACTTGATGTCTCAGTCTCTTCCGAAGCTAGGCTGTCCTCCTGTTCTCTGTTCTGTTCAGCACGCTGCCTCATTTGCTCCTGAACCAATGCACGTTGTTCTTCGGAACTTAGATTGCGATCAGAAGCTGGAGACTCCTCAGCTTCAGGAATAGATTCTGGTTCTTCTATTATAGTTTCAGAATCCGTTTCAACGAATTCCTGCTCAGAAAAATCTTCTGATTCACTTTCCGCCTCGGTTCCTTTATCCCACCCCAGATCCGATAATGTTTCCGGGATAAGCGTCATGGCAGAAACAGCCTCCTGAATACGTATAAACTGAGCACCCAGCTTACCCGGTACCGTGACCATGGAAGAACCCGATGCAGGGTCACTAACCTCTGGTAACGATTCAGAAGAATCTTCGCCTCTTCTTTTTCGTTCTACTTCAATAAGTTCTGACAGAAACAGACTATCTGCGAGTACGGCTCGCACAGAATCTCTGAAAGCTTCCCGGACCTGTCTTTCCTGATCCCAGATAGTCTGTGCCAAAGTAAGTTCATACAATCGATACCGGTACTCTTCCTCGTCCCTCGCTCGTTCTATGAAATCAATGGCTGCATGAAAAAGAGCATCGGGAGCACGCTCTTCTTCGGGGTTCTCCAGGGCAAAGTTAATCAACTTTGAAGGTCTGCCATCGGAAGGATGGCAGGTCAGGAGTTCGTTGTATATGACCTCCAGGCTGTCACTTCGACTCATAACGTATTCCCTCACATTTCTTTCCAGGCCGAAGCGGTCCGCGACACGTTCTGCAAAGATGGTTTCAGGATAGAAGTCAATGAGTTGCATGGCATACTGTTCCGCATACGCAGAATCACCGGCAGAAAGATACAATTCGGATAAGGAATAAAGCGACTGGGGGGCCAGTTCCGAGTCAGGAAACCGGTTCATAACCCTTCTATAATAGACCGCCGCACTATCCGGAAGAGAAAGGGAGGTATAAAACACATTTCCAATTTCGTACTCATGCGATGCTATCAGCCGGAGCATATCCTCTTTTTCTTCATCAGAAAACGGGATTTCAGAAAGATCAATCTCCACAAATTCAGTATCTGTATCTCCTACTTTCTCCTGGATGACCTCATCCACATCTACATCCTCCTCTCCTTCTTCCTCCAGCTGCCGCATTACCTCAAAACGAACGCCTTCCATACGCCTCCAGTTATCCACAAGAGGCCGTTGTCCCCAATACGCGAAAAAAGCCTGGGACATCTGCTGCATTAACTGTGGGTTTTGGTGATTTAAAAAGCCACTCTCAGAGTCTTCATCTGCTTGTGCAGCGGTCTCTCCCATGTCTTCCAGTGAAACGACACCCGAAGTTCGTCGCTGTTCCCTTTCCTGCGCTCTCAACTCTTCCAGCCGTTGTTCACGTATTTCTGTGATCACCGAGTCGAACTCGGCTTCAGAGAGACTTCCCAGCCATAGCAAACTATCCAACCGGTTAATTTCAACCTGCAGATGGTTGTAATCTCCATAGGATCGAGCCATGCTTTGAGCATCAAAATCTTCTGGTAAGAGCGAAAGATCTTGTACCTGCTGATAGGAAGAGTCAAAATAGGCGGCTGTCAGGCCATAGTCCTCGTAGAAATCCCTGTATATTTCAGCTATTCCGTAAAAAATCCGGGCTTTTGCTTCCCGGGAGGGTTGTGATGTTCTCCTCTGAAGCGTATATCGATACTGTTGCATCGCTTCTGTATAGCGCTCCTGCATTTGCAGGGTTTTGGCAATTTCATACTCAATATCCGGAAGAAACTGAAAATGGCGGTCATCGCGGCTCATTTGACTAAAATGTTCGTAAGCCCAGTTGTATCGCCCCTGTTTTCTGGCAACTATCCCCATTTTCCTTTCCGCATGATAAATCAAATCATAACTTGGGTTCGAACTGTGGGTAGCCCTGCTGTACGCATCAAAAGATTCCTCAAAACGCTCTAACTTCTCCAATACTTGTCCATGTAAAAAAGAAGCCCTCATCTCCAGCCGCCTGCCACTAACGTCTTTCAAGCCTGACCGGATATATGGCTCAGCTTCCTCAAACTGTCTGCGTGCCACATATAACTGTCCGATGACCAGCTCAACTTCAGCACGAATAGACGATCTCCATTCAATGTCTCCGGAATATAACTGTGATTGAAGGTAGTTGATTCCTTCTACATAGTTTTCCATTTCCAATGCCGAGCGCCCTCTCATCATAATTGCATTCTGCCGCCGTCGAGTGTTATCCGACACGGTTAGAAGCTCATAAAACTTCTGATCAGCGGCAAAAAACTGTTCTTGATAGAAATACGAAAGGCCGATTACTTCGATGGCATTATCAGTCCACCGTGAACGCGGATGAAACCGGATGACATCCGCCCCTTTCTCTGCGGCATGCTGGAAATGGTTCTGGCCTACCCGATGAGGGGTTTCGTGAATACGAATGGGCCGTTCGGGATTTATCTCTCTTTCCTGCTGCTCCTGGAGTTCCAGGCCCCGGTCGTAGCTTGTTTTGGCATTATAATAGGTATTAAAATAGGCATTAAAGTCTCTCCATGAGCTTTTAACCGTAGAACAACCATGCAACGTAACCATTGCTAGGAGCAACAAACCCGTAAATCGATAAAAAGCAAACATGGGTCGATAGGAGGCCAAGGCACCTATTCAATAATTCGTACTTTAATCATATTGGTTCTTCCGCGTTTAGCCACCGGCATTCCCGTAGCCATTACAACACGGTCACCAACGTTAACCAGCCCGGCATTTTTTAAATAATCAGACATCCGGCCTATACTAACGTCGGTATCGAATAATTCTTGTAACTGAACCGATGTTACTCCCCAAACGAGCATCAGCTGACGGCGGACCACATCGCTTTCAGTAAATGCTATAACGGGTACACGTGGCCGAAATTTTGCAATTCTTCTTGCGGTTGTTCCGGAGTGCGTAATGGTTGCTATTACCTTGGCTTCCACCGCTTCTCCGATGGTAATGCACGAGTAGCTTAACGATTCAATAATTTGCTTTTCGCGCCATTCAGGGCGTACAAACTCAAGCGTGTGATAGATGTTTTCTGCTTTGGATTCAACATTCCGGCATATTTTGTCCATGTGCCTTACCGCTTCCAAAGGATATTTTCCTGCGGCCGTTTCACCGGACAGCATCACGGCATCGGTACCATCCAGTACAGCATTTGCGACATCGGAGCTCTCGGCACGGGTGGGCCGGGGGTTGTTCATCATCGACTCCAACATCTGAGTAGCCGTTATTACCGGTTTACCGACTACTTTACAGCGATTAATTATGTCTTTTTGGATCAAAGGAACCCGTTCACTGGCCATTTCTATCCCCAGGTCACCCCTCGCTATCATGATTCCATCGGCCTGCTCAATGATATCATCTATTTCGTTCAGTGCTTCCGGCTTTTCGATCTTGGCGATGATACCGGCATCGCTTCCCTGCACCCGAACCCTGGAGATAAGCTCCTGCACATCAAACGCAGATCGCACAAAAGAGATGGCAACAAAGTCGATCCCCTGACTGAGTCCAAAACGTAAATCTTCTTCATCTTTTTCTGTAATAGCTGAAATAGAGGTCTTCACATCGGGCAAGTTTACCCCTTTTCGGGGTTTCAGAAATCCACCGTTTATAACCCGTGCAATGATGGCATCTTTTTCAAACTTGACAATACGCAGCTCCATCAGTCCGTCATCGAGCAGAATGGTATTACCCTGTTTGACATCGTGGGAGAGATTGGGATAGTCGATCGGAATAACCTCATGATCACCTTCCACATCCTCCGGTGTAAGTTTCACGTAGGAATCTTCTACCAGCTGGGCACCCCCGTTCTTCATTCGTCCTACACGAATCTTGGGACCCTGTAAATCCATCAAAATGGGAATACTGACATTGTGCTTTCGGGATAGCTCCCGAATATTCCGAATATTTTTCTCGTGGATTTCGTGATCACCGTGAGAAAAATTAAGCCGGACAACATTCATTCCGCTAAGAATGAGTTGCTCGATCATTTCCGGTGAATTTGAACTGGGTCCAATGGTACAAACCAGTTTTGTGTGGCGTGTGCCTACTTCCATAACATTATTATTTACGAAAAACGTCTATACTGAGTTACAATTCCTGCAGGAACCGTAAAGCCCATATTATAAGAAATTATCTTTTCAAGATACGTATAAATTACGACTCGTGTTGTACGTGCAATTCAAAAGAACAGGCAGTGTTTTTGTCACTTTGCACATCCAGCTCAATTAAAAGCCTTTCTGTCTTCTTCTTTACAAAATATGTGTGTTTCGATGTTTTCATATCCAATCTCATTTATTAAACGGCTCGAAAACATGGCTGGCCTTGATTTTAGAAAAAGGAAGACTTGATTTTATATGCCATTTCATCTATATATAAGCAATATGGGATTGTTTCCTGCCTTTTTCTGCCTTTACATTGAGACTTATGTACAAAACCGTATTGATGGCCATACTGTTCACCATTGCTTTGGGACTCCATCAGCCCTCTGCCTCGCCTTATGATTCATATCCGGATTTTTATGAAATGGGTAAAGAAGCGTTGTCCGATAGAGACTCTGAATTGGCTTTGCAGATATGGCATCAGGGAAAATTAACCTATAGCGAAATAGGACTCAGCGACCCGCGCATAGGATTTGCCTATATCCAGTTGGCGGCTGAAGAAAAGAGGCAAGACAACTACCAAACAGCAACCGAACTCTATTATTGGTCCCTCCGTTCTTTTGACTGGGAAAGAGACCGGAACATTATTTCTGAGGAGGTCAAACGGGTAATCCCTCTGGTTTCAACGGAAACCCAATCCACCTGGAACCGAAGGCTTCGACAGGGTGACTCAACCATTACCCGTGAACTGCTCTCTTTCTGGATCCAGCAGGATCCTCTTCTATCCACCGATATTAATGAACGATTGCTTTTGCACTGGGAACGTATTGCGTATGCGCGAAAGCATTATACATTGTCGAAGAGATCCCCATATAACACCGATGACCGCGGAACGATTTATGTCAAATACGGAACCCCGAATCGCGTACACACAAGAAACCTTTCTTTTAATGAAGTGACGGAACCTTTTTCCTCAGCGCCGCTTTCTATCCCTAACACCCTCTATGTTCGGGTTGAGATTTGGAACTATTATCTTGAGGGAATATACGAACCGGCCCGGTTTATTTTTGGTTCAAGCGGTTCCGGCGGTACGCTTCGCTTACAAACCAGTATCATGGATATGATTCCAAGAGGCGGGCACGTTCTTATAAACAATAACTATGGACGAAGAGGATCTCAATTTTTACTGCTTTTGGCCTCTCTTGAACATCTTTCCTTTACCGATTCTTATTTTGCCAATTTATACGATGATATGGTAATGTCTTACATCTCCCGATTTCCTATAAGTTTTGATGCTGCCTTCTCAAGTATTGTGCCCAGGATTACGATGGCAGAACAAAACTACTTTTTGCAGCAAGATTACCGAATACCTTCTACTTCAAACCGATTAATGAACCATATAGCTTTTAATGAGATCCATGTAGACTATTCCTTCTACAGAAAGCTTGATGAAAACAAGAATGAGACGATCTACTATTTGTCTATCGGCTCAGACGTTGAATTTCAGGCTTCCTACGAACTTCTGCGGTCCGATGCCGTAAATCTGGAACCGGAACTGTACCTTACCCACACTCTTCAAACCTTTGACCATGACTGGAATGTGGTTGATCGTGTTCTGAGTCAACATCCCATGGAGGAGGTTCATGGATACTATCAAAGTTTGTTTGCATTTGAAGGAGAAAAAGCCGGCTCACATCTCGTGCTGAATTCTGAATTGATTAACAAAGGCCGAGATACGCAACCCGGTCCCATATCAGACATTTCCGATGCATCAAAACATTTATCTGCCGCCAGTTCTCCGCATTCTCTTTCTTTGCCCGAACCCCTTCGTTTGGAAGAGGGGCATTTTACCGTCAGCGATATTTTTATTGGCAGAGAACAAGAGTGGCAACAAGACGGGCAAATTCCCCTTATTCCGGCTCCATCGGCTGTATTTCACAAAGAAGAAGAGATCATGATTTATTTTGAGATTTACGGATTGCACCACCGAACACAGAATGAACCGTACGTCTATGAAATTGAATATGTGGTGCTTCCAAAAGGAGAGGATAAGAGGGCTTCTTTTACCGGCCGGGAAGGGGGACAAACCCGAATCGCCTTTAAAAGCACCTCCGATTCACCCGATGATCATCAAATGTTTGGCATATCTTTCGAAAAAGAGCCTGGAATGTATGAGGTACACTTCACCCTTCGCCATCATAATCAGGAGAAAACACAAATGTTCCCGCTTGTTATTGCAGGCCTTGAAGAATAAAAAAAGCCCTGTAATCTAATGAATACAGGGCTTTTAAGCTTAAAACATTCACTATACGATTAATCTCATTCTGTAGGTCTTACCGTTGGATCAATCGGGTTGAAGGTAGTCTCATGTGCTGGTACAGGAAGATGCTCCAGAAAGCCATAGCAGATAGTAGCATTTTCATCCAGTTCTAATCCATCATCACCAACTCTGTACACCCAGAGGTTGTCTACACAACCATCCAGTTCACCGAATCTTCTTGCATCATAGAAACCGGTATTTCTCATAAAGAGAGCAATCCGGCGTTCTCTGCGAAGATCTTCTACGGTTGCTGTACCGAGTGCAGGCAGTCCGGTCTCTTGCATATCGCGTACCGCATCAATATATCCGGCAGCCGCACTTGCATCACCCAGAGCCAATTCCACTTCCGCAAGGATCAGCATGTTTTCTTCCGCTGAAGTCAAATAAAGCGGAAGACCTGGTGCTGTACCTCCATAAGGTGCCAATGCGGTATGCGGGCTGTTGACGTTAGGTTGTGATATCCGGTTCATGAACGTTGCGAATTCACTAATAGGGAACAGATCCGCACGAGCATCTCCATCCTGGCTGGCGGCCTGAACCACACGGGCTGATGGGCGAAGCCAGTCATTTGCTATACGCCAGGTAGCGGTTATAGCAACAAGGTGTGTCGCTTCATCGCTCGAAATACGAAACGTACCGGCATTGCTGGTAAGTCCGTTTTGAGCATAGCCTTGAATCTCCTGCCAATCTTGTGTTGTTAGTTCATCACGTTTTTTGACCGAAAGAAGGTTTCTTGCTATAAGCGTGTTGCATGCCTGAATAAACGACTCTTCCGTGATACTGGTATTAAATATCGCTGGATTGACATCTTCAATAATAGCATCAATTCCATTTGGAGCGTGGTCGATGGCGAGCTGCAACATGCGGTTGGACTCTTCAATCATCTCCTCAGGAGTTTTGTAGTCGCTGTTGGTTTGATTGTATTCATCAACGATCAGTCCAAGCTCATACGCCAGGCCAATTCTTGAATAGGCATAGCCTTTCCAGAAATAAGCCCATGCGGCATATCCACGCTCTTTCTCTTCCGCATTTCCAAGGAAATTAACCCCGTTCTCCAGAGTTTGAAGAATTAGATTTGCTTCGTTGTTGATACGGTACATCGATTGCCACTCAAACTGAACACCACTGTCGCTTGGATCTTCCCGAGCGTTAATCTGATTAACCCAATCGGGTTGTGTACGGCTGAATGCGTCCATTTCTACCGGAGACACCCTTGTACCGTCACTGAAATGGATTTCAAGTACGTTTCCATGGAAACGATTGAAATTCCAATTAATCCAGGGCGCAACCGCATTGTCCGCCATGTGCTCGTGTATCTGCCAGGTGACCCACTCGAACCAGCCATCACCTTTGGAGTATACACCACGTGCCAGCCGCTTCAACCCTTCTTCGTTTTCAACAATATCCGGAGTTGGTTCGTTGGGATTCACAACATCCAACCCGTCTTCACACGCAAGCGGTGCGAAGAACAGGGTCAATAAAAGTATAAAAGAAATTTTTCGAAGTTTCATAGATAGAACCTCTTATCTGTGTAATTAAAAGCCTTAGAAATTAACCGAAGCGTTGAATGAAAACGTTCTGTAATTCGGATACGTAAATGTATCGAGACCACGGTAACGTACATCCTGGCCGGCCTGAGATACATCAGGATCAAACCCGGAGTAATTGGTAAACGTAAGCAAGTTACGTCCGCTTACACCAAGAATGAGGTTTTGTACGATATTACCTTGTCGCAAACCAAACAACTCGGCAAAGTCGTAGCTGATAGTAATCTCACGAAGTTTCAGATACGAAGCATCTTCCACAAAGAAGCTGGTCGGACCGTTTCTCTTCGTCCAATGATAGTTGTAATACGCCTGAGGCTCACTTCCATCAAATCTGGACACCACGTCGGTATTCCATGCCAACGGCTCACCGGCAACTTCACCGCCATCAATCAGGACTTTGTTGTCAAAGTCACTGTGCGTGGCTGAGTTGTACATCCACCAGCGCGTATCGTTAAAGATTTCTCCCCCATGCTGCCAGTCCAGCTGGAACGCAAGGTTGAAGTTTCTTCGAATGGTGATATCGTTTCTCAGACTCAGGATAAAATCAGGAGTAGGATCACCAATGATGACCTGCTCATCTACCCACTGAATCGCCTTGGTTCGTTTGTTGACAACGTGCCCGCTATAGACGGTATAGATTTCTTCTCTGGGCCTTTGTACAGACTCGCCGTTTTCCGTAACGGTAACCATCTCCGCGATATAGTATTCACCGTCTGCATCTCTCTGGTCGAGTGACTGAACCGGTTTACGTCCAAAGAATGCACCATAAGGAGCACCTTCACGGAAAATAAACGGTTTTCCACCCGGAGCTTCCAGGATAAGATCTTCCCCGTTTGCAATATGAGTAACCGTAGTTTGGCTCATACCAAAGTTCACTTTTGCAAACCAGCTGATGTCACGGGTATTGTAGACCAAAGCATCGAGCGTGATATCGAAACCATCGGACTCAAGGTCGATGGTATTATCCAGGATGGCGTTGGCACCAATTGAAAGCGGGGCTTCGAGAGACTCAATAGCACCATCGTTCTCACGGGTCCAGTACGTTACACCAAGTCCCACTGAATTAAACCAGTTTTGACCAAAACGGAACGCAAGATCGGCACCAAGTTCCAGCTCTCGAGACTCCACTACCGTGAGCATAGCATTGCTTGCCGTTGCAGGTGTTGCAAAATAGCCAAAGCTTCCAATCAGGCCCTGGTTCAGTGTTACGAAACGCTGATATGCGCCTGGCTGTGTACCGGCTTCTCCATACGCAGCGCGCAATTTGAATTCCCGGAGGATGTGGCTGAACTGCGGAGTAAACTCAGAAAGCCGCAGATATGCATCCCCACGTGGGAACCAGGAGTATTCAGCACCTTCACCGAAGGCTGAAGATTTATCCCCACGAATACCCAGAGAGAATCCACCATACTCATCGATATCAAATTTCTGGTTAAAAAGGAATCCATAGGTAACAAAAGTTTGGCGATACTCTTCCACTTCAGGGATAGAACCGGAACTGATGGTTTCCAGACCGAGGCCCGGAGGCATTTCATCCGCACGGCTGGTCATCCGGTTATACTGGGTTTCTCTCCAGTCAAATTTAAGAAGCGAAGTAGACTGGATCGGAAGACCCAAATTCAGGTCGTTACCGATGTTTCTTCGCACGAAAACATCCAGAATCGAGTTGAGCATACGATTGGTATATGCATTTCGCTCAAAATATCCTTTTTCACGAATCAGGGCATTGTTGAAACGCTCTGCATTCTCCTGGAGACGGTCAAACTCAAGATAGTAGTAATCCAATCCGAGACGATAGTCAATTTCAAGAAATGAGAAAGGACTATAATTCAGGTTGGCACTGCTGGTTAGACGGTTGGTTTCTGCTTCAAGATGGCTGATCTGCTTGAAGAACAAACCATGTGTACTGATAGAACCCTCCTCAACCGTTGGCGGATAATAGCCATTGGCATCGGTCCAGGTTGCATCAATAAACGGAGGCAAGGTCATCATAAAGTTCAAGCCCGACTGAATATTGTTTCCACTTTCCGTTACACCGGTACGTTTTGAGTTGATAAAACTATTTCGAAGACCTAACCTGAGATCGCTTCTCAGATCAATATCGGTATTTAAACGAACGGCAAGCCTTTCAAAACCAATATCTTGCTCTACGCCTTCCTGATCCATATAGCTACCAGCGATGAGGTAGTTATAATTTTCGTCGCCACCGGAAATACTGAGTCGGTGATTTTGTGTTAAGCCGCCATCAAAAAAGGCTTCCACATTATCATAAAGCTGCATGGGTACCTGGTTCCCGTCAGGATCAACAAAACCAATGTACTCGCGATCATTCAATGGACTGGATCCACTTACAGATTCTATGGAAGGGATGGTCCAGAAACCGGTTTCATCATTATAGCTCATACCACCGGTGATATATCCGTCCGCATCCACTGGATAGCTATGCCGTTCTGCCAGGTTCACCTGACGGCTTGTATTCAGCCGATCAAAAGACCAGGACGTGCTGGCGCTCACCCGCATGGGGCCTCTTTCTCCGGAGCGGGTGAAGATCTGGATAACCCCGTTTGCTCCCTGTGCACCATAAAGCGTTGCGGCAGCAGCCCCTTTAACGACCTCTACACGTTCAACATCGTTAAAATCAATATTGGCAAGCATAGAGATCTGATCCTGATTTCCACCCACATTAAAGTTGGATGCATCAATCTCGACACCGTCCACCATGATCAACGGACGGGAAATTCCCATGGTGTTAATTCCACGAAGCACGATACTGGAAGGCGCTCCCGGTGCTCCGGCAGGAGTAATTGACCCACCGGCAATTTTTCCGGCCAGTGCCGAATCAAACGTATAGGCAGGAACCTGAGTTAAATCACGGCCACTCACCGAAACTACGTTTGTACCAAGCTGACGTGTAGCTGTCTCAAAACCAACCCCGGTTACAACCATTTCGTCAAGACCGAGGAAGTCGCTTGTCATTTGGATATCTAATACATTTTCACCCGGCTCAATGGTGATGTTTTGCCGGATGGTTTCGTAGCCAACATACGTAATACGAATTACGTAGTCACCTTCCGGAATGTTGGACAACAAATATTGACCGTTAATTCCAGTTGCTGTACCTCTGTCCAAATCCGGAAAAAAGACTGTCGCACCGGGCAATTCTTCCCCGGTCGTACGGTCAGTAATCGTCCCGGCAAGTGAACCTACCTGAGCAAGTACAGATGTCGGTATGAAGATGGCTGCAAAGATAGCCAGCGATAGTACCTTTCTGAACATATATGACCTCAAATTAATTAATGTTTTGTTAAAAGGGTAAGCACAAACAGATCATCGGCATTAAGCGCCATCTACTGCTTAACAAACACTATTACATCAATGACCTTTAGCCTTAGACCCATTCTTATTATCTGAAAAGCGGAAAAACACAAACTTTCCAAACATTAAAAAGCTAAAACACCAAAAGTGCCTAAAAAAACTAAGCTGCCTCTGGCATCCTACATAGCTATTAGATTAGGTTTTAAATGAAAATAAAGCAAGTTTTTTTTACAATTTATTAACCTCTGATACGTTGCTTTCGATTTTACTTTATTTAACAAAAATATAAGATTTTGCTTAGTCCGGGATGAGTCCAAAAAAAACGGTATTCTGCGCTGAATTTGTTCGCGTTCAAGTACCTGGAGGTGCAGGCTTCACGGAAACACTTGGTAGCCAAAAGACCGTGAACTTGCGTTGCTTTTGGTACGCTGATCATTGAATTCTCTTTTCGGATCCGGGCGCCCTGATCCATTTATAAAGGTTATGCGACTAATGGAACGCCTTACGTACCAGAAATAGAGGCCAGCTCTTATTGGCTTTCAATCCTTCTTCGCAGGTCGAAACCTGCTAACCGACATCATCTACCTTGTATTACAACGATGCCTTCGCACGCTATGAATGTTTCTTTTTTCCCACATTGGAAAACCAGAACCATTCCATTACGTACTTC
>JASCXY010000065.1 GCA_030012235.1 Balneolaceae bacterium ANBcel3
TAGAACCATCGTATAGATGTCCGGGTGCGGCATCAAACCTGATTTCAACTGGCTGTTCTTTCTCCAATTTGGCAAGATGGAGCTCGGTAACTCCCGGACGAAGAACCAGCTTATCCATATTCGAGATCGTAAAAACGCGTTCATTGACAGATACGGAGTTTCCAGTTTCAATAAGCCTGGCAGAGATCATGCCACTAATTGGAGCTTTAATCACTCCATAATCTATATCCAGCTCCAGTTGTTCAACAGCGCGTTGTGCCTGTTCATAATTTCGAAGGGAAGTGAGATATTCGGATCGTGAAACAGCATCTGATTCATACAAAGAGGCATTGCGTTCATACTGATCCAGTGCTTCATCCAGGCTGATAGTTGCTCTATGAAGTTCCGCTTGCTGTCTGCGAGTGTCTATTCGAGCCAGGACTTCTCCCTGGCTGACCTGATGGCCTTCCTCGGCGTTGACTTCTACAATTATTCCTGAAAGCTGTGCAGCCACATAGGAACGGTTGTATGCAAGCACCTCAGAAGAAACGGTAAAAGCACCTGAAAGATCCCGGATTTGAACTTCGGTGTAGCTAACGGGTACCTGGTGTATCTGGCCGGTATTATCCTGCGTGACTTCACGGTCGCATGATACCAGAAAAAAGGCCAGAAAGACCGGCAAAAAACGTAGTAAAAGTGACATAATGAACCGATGAATGGATATACTTAAATCAAGGTGTACCAAGACATATTCATCCGTATGAACACATTGGTGGCTTTAATCATTCAATGGGTCGAGATTCGACTAACAAATTAGTTTGTTAGGAAAGTCCCTGCATATTTTGTTAAGGTATAGCTTGATGGTAAAAAAATCACAGTAGTGCGCATCGAGAATCATAGAAACGACTAATGAGTCGAGTAGATCTGTGTGGTTCTATCCCACACCTATACCTGCTTCAACTAGGTAAATATAACTTTGTATTAAATCCGTACTTTTCGAGACGTTGCAGCTTTGCGAGCATACAAAGCGCGCTTGAGAGATGAATTTCCGAGCTTATGGCGTACGCAAATTTCGGTGGCAGCTCAAGCATAAAAGATTATCGTGGCAAAACACAGTGCAACAAACTCAATTTACAATTATTAGGTAAATATAATAATTTCAAGATGCTTGGTATTTTTTTACATATTCCAAGCACTATTAAAGAACAAGCAAAGACAAATTAAGAAATGAGTGGAATGCTTATATTGTTTTATAGCAATGAAATAGGTTTCAAAAAAAGAGAGAGATAAAATGTAAATCATTAAAAAATGTAGGAAATAGACCGCAGGTATTGATCTTTTTTAATAACGTTTTTTTGAAACGTTTGATAAAGGTTTTTTTTGACAACCTTTGTAAAAAAATTATATTTGTTCGGGAGGTTTTTAAAAACTGTCTTTCTTTACGGGGTCATCATGAAAGCAGTTTGGTATAACTATATATTCTGGGGCAAAAAGTCCAAGAGTAGGTCGTCACCTCTTTAATCTTTAATAGTAAAGATAAAAATCACAGAGATCTGATGAAGGGGAATAGAGTTTTAGTGTATCATTTAATGATTGCCTGCATTTTTTTGTTGCTTTCATGTGAGAGTGCTGTCATGAGAGAGTTTAATACTCTGATGGCAGGAAATAATACGCAGGCAACAAAACAAATGTTAAACGAAGTGTTGTCCGATAATCCAGGAGATGCAGAGGCTAATTATTTGATGGGCAATATATTGATGAGGGAAAGGAATTATGGGGATGCCAAAATTTATTTTGATCATTCCCTAAACACCTCGTCTATGTACAGAGAGCACATAGAATATATGATGGAAAGGAGCTACAGAATTGAGGTAAATGAAGCTATTTCATCATACTCGGATGAGCGTTATCACAGCGCGATCCAAAGTATTAAACAAGCTAAAAGTATTCATTCCGATAGAATAGAAGTATATCGTTTGCTAGGTAGGCTTTACAAAAAAACCGATCAAGTGGAAGAGGCTAAGCTAACGTATAAGGCATGTCTTAATTTAGAAGCGGAGAATCGGGAATGTGGTATTAACCTGGCGGTTTTATATAAGGAAAACGAGAATTATGTTGAAGCAATAGATCTTTCTAAAAAGTTTCTAGAGTATTACCCGGATGACTATGGGTTCAAAAAAAATCTTGTATACACTTACTTTGAGGGTGGAGATTTTGATCGTGCTGAGGAAAGCTTTGATGAGTTACTTCAGATATCTTTCAGATATGCTACACTTAAGCAGTTTGCTAATGAGCTGAATAATCGAGGTGAGATTTATAGAGCCGAAAAATATTACAGGAGGTGTCTTGAACGAAGACCGATGGATCAGGAAGTATTGAGTGCTTTATCATATATCTACATGGAAACAGGTAATTTTCGGTTGATGGTAGAGGCGAATGAGCGTCTATTAATAAGTAACCCTAACGATATTTCTTTAAAAAAGAATCTGATGCTTAGCTATGAACTCCATGGAGATATAGATAAATACAGGGCAATGAGAGAAGAACTGGGGCTTGATTGAAATCACCAAAACTATTTCTAAAATAATATGAAGAAAAAAGAGCTACTTTTGTGTTTTTTGATATTCTTTTTTGCAAGTGGCGCAAGAGCACAATTTGCAATTATAGAACACAGTCCTCTTCCCAACTCCTCAACAACATGCTGTGATTTAGATGTTATAACAATTACTTTCAGTAATGATGTTGATGCACATAGCCTTGAAGATGGAGTTTTTATTTATGGAAGTAAGTCAGGTCGGATTAATGGGAGTTTCATGGTTTCGTCAAACAGAGCGACCTTTACTCCTCAAAATGATTTGATATATGGAGAGCGGATTAGTGTATACATAACAAAAGAAGTTTTGTCGCAAAATGGGGAAGAATTGGAAAGTTCTTATAGTTGGTCATATGATGTGACGCCACTACATGGAAGTTTTGAGTTTGAAGAACCATTTGAAATTCAACTTCGCCCGGGCAGTGAACCCTCCGGTGTTATCGCTGTGGATCTAAATAACAATTCAGAGTCTGACCTTGTTGTTATTAATTCAAATAACACACTGGTCACAATCCTGGAAAACTCTTTTGCAGAGGGCACTGGTTTTGAAATAGTTGATGAAATAGACACCGGGATTGAGATAATTGCTAAATCAACTACGGACGATTTACAAGTTGCTTCATCCGGAATGTCCGTGAACTCTGGTGTGACCGTTGCGGATTTGAGTCGTGATGGCAACAGTGATGTTATCATTGCCTCAACGTTGTCCAATCAAATAATTATTCTTCGTAACTCTAATGGCAACTCGGAAAATCTTCAAGTGGAGTTATTTGATACCGGAGAGCGTCCGGTTGATTTGGTTCCAGGTGATTTTAATGGTAATGGTTATTTAGACATTGCTGTGGTTTCATATGGAAGAGACAGGATATATATTCATCATAACGATGGGACGGGTAATTTCAATGATACAGATATCTATTCCGTGGGCCTTGCACCCATTTCAATAGCAGCGGAAGACATAAATAATAATGGGGCTTTAGATCTTATCGTTGCTGTTTCCGGGGATCGAAGAGTAGAAGGCCTGATAAGCCAGGGAGACGGATCTTTTATACAAGAAGTATTAATTGATGATCTGGCATTTACTCCTTCTTTTATGGTAGCAGGAAATTTTGTAAAAAATGCTGAATCCAATTTAATTGATATTGTGCTTGGTTCCTCCGATGAAAGAGAGTTTTATGTGTATGAGAACAATGCCGGGAATTTTGGTTTTCATGAGAGAAGATCAACAGGAGCTTCTTCAAGGCCTCTGAATGCAACGGCAGTTGATATATTTAGTGATGGTAATCTTGAATTAGTTACTGCAAGCTACAATTCAAACGAGCTATTTATTTCTACTTTTACTCCAGGTGAAATTGGTGGTAATCAGATTGTTGTGTCTGATGAGGTGATCAATCCTCTAGGATTAGCATCTTCGGATTTTACAATGAGTGGGGCAATGGATATCGCAGTCACTAATCCGAGCACGCATTCTCTAACGTTATTCCTGAATGAAGGTGATCCCGGTTTTATTGAATTGGAAGATATTGTTTTGGAATATCCTGAGATCATAGATTTTGGGATAGTTGAAACAAATACAACCGCGGATACTGTTTTTCAATTACATAATCATTCGGAATTTACTTTCGATATCTCACTTGAACTACTAAATGGCAACTATTTTGTTTTAGAATCGGCTGATAGCTTTGTTTTAGATGCAAACTCATATCAATCAATCGAGCTATCTTTTAGTCCTGAACAAATCGCAGAGTATACAGACGAATTATTTCTCAGAATTCATTTACCTTTTGAAGTGCACACACTGGTCATAGATGTACTTGGAGAGGGAACCGAACCACTACCGGATCTTGTGGCCAAGGACTTATTTCACGGATCTGTGCCCACAGACTTTTTTACGGGTTTTTCTTATGAATTTACCGGCGTTTTGATTAATGATGGAATACGGGATGTAAACGAACCTTTTGATGTCGCTTTTCTTGTTGATGGTGTCACCGTTCACACAATTCGTGTAACAGATACCGTAGAATCCGATCAAAGACTAGTTTTTAATTTTGACCATACTTTTTTTGATCCAGGGTCGTCAACCATCTCTTTCATAGTAGACGTTGAGGAAGAAATTGAAGAAAGGGATCTTTCTAATAATGAAATTTCACTCGAGGTGGACATAAAAGAGAGTTTGCCTGATTTGGTTGCCGAGAGTTTTACTGTTTTGGATCAGGTGTCAGAATACTTGGTTGGTGCAGAATATAGATTTCTTGGAGAAGTAATGAACGATGGTTTAATCTCTGTTGAAGAACCTTTTTTTGTACATATGTCTGTAGATGGGGAAACAGTAAGCACTCTTTTAGTCACGGATAGTATTGAACCGGGTGAAAGAATAAATCTTCGTTTCAATCATACTTTTTTGCAACCAGGAGCTAAAGAGATTTCGTTTACCATAGATCCTGAAAATGAAATCAGAGAGCTTGATGTTACCAATAATCAATTATCTATTAACCTTAGTATTCGAAGTCAGATTATAGATTTGATTGCAGAGGATTTCTATCTGGTATCTCATCATCAGGAAGAACATTTGGTAGGAGTTCCACATACTTTTGAGGGTACACTGGTATATCAGGGGGACTTATCCTTAGACAAATCCTTTGATGTACATTTTCTGGTAAACAGAGAAGTAAAAAGCACTTTTCGTGTAAGAGAAAGAATAGAGCCAGGGCAGAGTCTTACTTTTGGCTTTGAGTATGTTTTTGATGAAGCTAGGACTTTTGAATTAAGTTTTAGTGTGGATCCGAATGATGAAGTCGAGGATACTGATCGTACCAATAACGAAAAAACACTGCTTTTAAGAGTGATTGAGGGGCGGGTGTTTGTTACTCCAAACCCCTTTACACCCAATAATGATGGCTTTAATGATGTTCTCGAATTTGATATGACTCAGATTGCAGATATTCATGATCCTCAGATTCAAATCTTTAGTTTTAACGGACGATTGGTTAAGACACTTTCTGCCGATGCTTTTGATGGCGCTTCTATGTATTGGGATGGAAGAGACCAGAATGGTAACGTCCTGCGTCCAGGAGTTTATTTATATGTCATAGAAAACAATAATAGTTTGCTTCACAGAGGTGCAGTAACATTGGCGTTATAATAGTAGATCAATATGTTAAACAGAAGAGTATTACTTGTACTATTCTTTTTGTCTCTATTGACAAAACCGGTACTCAGTCAGGACTTTATTATGGGTCCATCAACGAGTACGATGGATAGTAAGTCCATATTTGCAAACCCCGCTCTTATTTCTTTTCAACCCGCACATTTTTCTATGGGGGTGAAAGCATACCACATGGGTTTTTTTGACGACTCAAATTTTGACTATCGACAGGGCTATTTAAATATTTCGATTCCCAGAATAGTCGGACGCAGATTTGGTGCAGGATTTCATCTTCAATATTTTGACAGTCCGATTTTCAGAAGAAGTCAATTTGGAACTTCTGCATCTGTACAAGTATTGAGAAGAATTTCAGTGGGCGCTAACGTTTCATTACACTACATTGGCTATAATCAGGATAACTTTGAGGGATTTGATTTTGGTGACCCTTTGTTTCAGTCTGGGTCATCAAGCTTCTCATTGAATAGCGCAGCTGGTGTGTATGCCAGACCAATGAGAAATATTGAGTTAGGTCTGGGTGTCAGAAATATTAATGAACCGGATATGTCTATTGCTGGATCAGGAGTTAATGAACCAAGAGAGTTTTTCGGTGCTGTCAGTTACAATGCTGGCTTCTTCAAAGGAACTTTTGAGTTGATTGAAGGCAGGTACGGTCTTCAAAACAGAACACATATCGAAGTCTATTCTACTCAAGGTTATTTTTTGAGAACAGGCGTCAATATGAATTTTGATACGGGATATATTGAAGCTCAGGCTCGTCTTTTTGACGGGTTTAGTGTTAATTACCAGTATGAGCTTCCTATTAATGAACTAGCTGGAAACACAAGTGGGTCTCATATGTTTTCTTTGGTATATGAATTTAACCGAATTCCACCGCTTCCAGTAAAAAAGGCAGTAAGAAGATATTATCCCGATGTAAGTCGTACGCGGGTAGATGCACTTATAACACCGGCGATCCTTTTAAATTCAGAAACGGAGCATGTACGATATTATGAAACAAACCTTACTCGTAAGATTGACGAAGCGACAGTCACTCAAGAAGATTTATTATCACTCTCTGAGTATGATATTGCGACACTAAACAGGGATATCATTGACAGAGTCCCCTATGAGGAAAAAGGATCGATTGAGGCACCCATATCACAAACTATAGAGCTTCAGGGAACGGTATCAGACCAATACTTGAATACACTGGATGTACTTAGAACTTTTTTGTCAGAAAAAAATATTGAAGAAATTCAGATAATGGTCGAGCAGGGTAATGAAATCAGAGCAGCGGGTATTAGAAATAAAATTAGAGGAGAGGATGAGCTGCCAGTGATGATTTCGAGTATTTTGCTGGTTGATGAAAAAGATTCTGTTCTTTACCAAAGCCCGGTTGACCCCGATATCTTTTTTCAAGATCAGCAAGTTGTTAGACTAGAACCTGAGAGTGCTCTGATACGCCCAATTTTTACTTCTCCTGTTCAGGTTACTCGATGGTCCTTGTTGGTTTATAATCAAGAAGGCCAATTGGTTAATGAAATAAGAACTATTGGAGGTGTGCCCGAAGAAATTGAATGGGATTGGAGGGATTCAAACGGAAATATTGTTGAGCCGGGCTTATACAGATATAACCTTCAATGGACATGTGTTGAAGGAAATCAAACAGAATCTAGATTTAGGAATCTCTATGTGCAAAAAATTGAAAGAAATATTGTAATTGAAATAACCAAGGATATTAACAGAGTTCATTCCGATCCAGAAAGAATTGACGTAATACTTAAAAACAACTGATATCATGCAAAAGACTTTAACTAAATCCATCCTGGTGTTTCTTTGCACCTTATCTTTACTATTCATGGTGTCGGATACTAATGGTCAGGAACTAGATAGTATTCCAGACATTACAGAGGATATTACGGAGGTAGATGAAAGTGCATCTGAATTATCCAATATATGGAGCTTGATAGAACAGGCCGGTCCTATTAGGTATCCCATTTATGGCATATTTATTGCTGGAATATTTATGATTGCCTATAGATCTTATGGCTTGATGAGTGATAGGCTTATGGAAAAAGATCTTAATGAAACCTCCTTTCAACATTTATCCTTAAATGAAATAAGTGCAAAGATTTCGTCTCAGTCTGATAATATGCTTTCTGTTATTATGGCTAAGCTTTTGAATGTGTTCCAGACAAATAGGAATGCAGACTATTTGCATGATGAAATATCAAATTACAATACGACACAACAGGATAATTTTAAGACTTTTAAGAATCGTATAGATTTTTTGTCTGATACTGCAGGAGCGCTGGGGTTGCTTGGTACTGTATGGGGAATGTTTTTTGTTTTTTCTTCCGGTACCCTTGAAAGGGAGGTGATCCTGGTTGGTATGGGATACGCCTTGATGTCGACGCTTTTGGGACTTGTAGTGAGTATTATTCTAAACTTTTGCTCAACCTTTACGGAAGGTTTTTTTTCCAGACATCTTGAAAGTGTTACAACAAAGGCAGATGAATTGAGGTTTCGTTTGATTGAATTATCAGAGGCTCCTAACTTGGGAAAAAAGAAAAGTGAAAGTGCTCTCACACATAACAACAGGCCCTCGTCAAACAGCCAGCCTTATAGCGGGAAAAAGAGTAAAGAACACGAGACTGAACAAAACAAAAAACCAGAGCCGGTAAATGAACCTGAGTCCATAAAACTTGAAACAGATGTTTCTTCAATAAATGCAGGAGAAGAACACAAAGAAGTTCGAGTGCAGCTAAAAGGAACGCTAGGCGAACCTGTAGCTTCTGAAAAGCTTAAAATTATAGTTGATGGTAAAGGATACATTAATTCAAAAGAAGGAGGGGCAATTATTCAAACAGACGCAAAGGGAAAAGCTTTGTTTGATTGGAAAACAGATGACAAGATTGGAGAAAAGCGAATATTGGTTAGATGTAATAATGATCGTTATAAAGATGTAAAATCCATATATAGTACAATCGTAAAACCAGCGGAACCTTCCGGTATACACCTTATAAATAACCATCAAGCTGGTTTAGTTGGAAGCAAACTTGAAAAACCTGTCGAAATATTAGTAAAAGATAAATACAATAATCCTGTCAATGACTTAAAAGTAATTATGAAAGTGACTATGGGAGACGGAAAGTTCGAGAATGGAAAAAAAGAAAGCTTAATGAAAACAGATCTTAAAGGATCTTGTAAAGTTGACTTTACTCTTGGTTCAGAACCTGGTTTTAATGCCGTTGACATCAGTTTGCCTGATTATAAAATTACTAAATCTTTTCAGGCGGTTGCACAAGAGGTAGAGGTCTAAATAGTATTGGTCTGATTATGAAACAAAGTCGTTTTCTTTTAAGATTTGTCGATGTTGTATTGATTCTGCTTTTTGGGTTTATTGTCATTTCAGATATTGATGAGGACTCAGATATTGTATTGCCGAGCAGTACTGAAACCGCTCTTTTTCAGCCGGGAGCTGAAGTTGTTCTTTTTATTGGTATAGGTACAAATGGAGAATTTTTTGATGAAAGACATAATATTATGCTGGAGAGTGAAGAGAATCTCAAGCGATATATAAGGCAACACAAAAATAGATATGGAGACTTGGCAAAAGTGCGAATACGTGCTAACTATGATACATTAGCTCAATATGCAATCAGGGCCGCTGAAATTTGTGATGAAATTGGTATAAAAAAAGCAATAGATGTAAGGATTGTTAGTAGATAATGAAAAAAACGACCTTTCTTATACGATTTATTGATATCGGCCTGATCATACTTTTTGGGTTTATTGTTATTAGTGACATAACGATACGATCCCAAATCGAATTACCGGGCAGTGATCCGTCCGAACAAACGGAAGATCGGGACTTGATGCTGTTTGTCATCAATATTGATCTAAATGATCAATACCGATTAACTGACTTCCATGAGTCTATAACTCATGGAACATTTACTGGTGTTGAAAGCCTGGAACCCGCATTACGTTCTTTAAACAAAAATATAATAGAGGACGGTAAATCACCGGTAGCATTGATTCAAATTGACGAATCTGTAACTATACAGAGATTGATCGATATACTTGACTTATGTGACCGCTTGGGTATCCCAAAAAATGTGAACATTGAATCATTTAGATTGTAAATGATTATTCCCAAGAAAAAAGATGATTCGAAGAAAAAATGGCACTCTGCTATTTTTACAGTAGCAATATGCTTTTTTTTCTACGTTCTACTAATGTTGTCGACAGTTTCTGATCCTGATACAACAAGAATTCATATTACAGAGCTAACTCAACTGGATATCACAAGTTTTCAACCCAGAGTTCAAGAACCCGAGGTTCAAGAAACGCCAGATGACAGTCCAGCTGACGAGGAGTCTCATATCGAAGAGGTTGTAGAAGCGGAAGCACCGGCAGAAGTCAGTACACCTCAAAGAATAGACTTGCAAGATGTACTGCCTGAAGGAGTTCAGGTAGATTTGACGGTGGCCAGGACTGCAAGAAACGATGTTGCTGTTCAGGATCCTGTTCAGAGCCAGCCCAGAGCACTGCGAATAGAAGAAACAGAAATGGAAAGGATTGGAGGATTACAGACTCTCTCGGGCAATAATTTAAGTGCTCCTAATGCTGAAAGAGCATCTCGGAATCTGGAATCAGAGGGAAGTATTGGACTTGCAGACGGATCGGAAATTGGCGGCGGGCGCAGAGGTTCATTAAATGGTGGGGGAGGCAGCCTTTTGGGAGGGCCTGAATCAAGAAATGCTGGAAGAGTAGGTCACGAGGTTGGACTTAGGGATTTGGGTGATTTTGGCGATGAGTATTCTGACATGGATCCCATTATTAATGACCTGATTGCGTGGATGAGAGAAAATCCTTCAGATCTTCCAGTTCCGGTCGAGAGAAGAATGGAGGGAGGGAGATGGGATGATAATAACCTTACTTCAAGAATTTTATTCTACATTGGAGATGAGCAATATGACCTTCTGTTAATGGCAAAAGAAGAAGACCTTGAGCTGCATATTTTTCTCGTTGAAAACAAAGTAGATGTTACTTATTTGATTGACAGAGGATTTAGAGGTGAGTCAAATTCTCTTAGAATAGGAAACGTTGGATACCAAGACCATGATATTGCACACGTTGATTCTCAAATGCGTCCTGCCGGTTTACAACAGACAAAAGAGTTTTATCAGATATTCCTTAGCTGGTGGGAAAATATGGATGAGGGTTGAAGAATTTTAACTTATGATTATAACCTAAGCCTATGAAAACAATACATTACTATCTTATAATGCTCCTTTTTATTTCTTCTGCATGTGCAACATCATCATCTTATGGCACGCTTGCTGATGTTGATGAAAAAGTACCAGATGAAAGAGAGCTAATGATACCTGCTGGTGTTGATAGTTTAACTGCGCAAGAGTCGAGGCAATTGGCAGATTCTTCATTTGTTGCATATCAAAAAGAACAAGAGGCGCAGCTTTTAATTCGTCAGGCAAATGCGTACAGGGCTGAAAGTGATACTTTATGGCATTATTTATCTCTTGAAAGCGCAGATGAAAAAGAAGAATATGCAGATGATCCGGCTTTTATTGAATCTTTTAATGAGGGCGCCGAAAAATTTACCGAGGCAAGATCTATTGCTCAACAGTCGGACGTAAGTGAACAAGATATCCTTCGATATGAACAGTTGGTCGACAACGCTATTCAGTCATTTGAAGAAGCGTTGGTTTTAAATCCCTTTGATACACAAACTCGACTCATTTTAGGTCAGTTATATGGTGTTAAGGCATCCAGACTAAACAATATTGCCGAGCATAAAAAAGCAATTGATGTACTTGAGAAACTAATTAGAATAGAAAAAGGAGAACATGTAGTATATGCTTCACTTGCCGAGAACTATTTCAGGGTAAATAGCTATGAGAAAGCTGCTAAGCATTTTAGAAATGCCAGAGAAGCATTAAAAAATACGGCTCTTCTTACCGAGGATTATTATGAATATGGTGGACTCAGTCCGCAAGATTCATTAAATACATTTCTTTATTCATATTATACCGGAGAAGCTTTCATTAATTTATTTGATGCTGATCACGCCATCAAAGAGTTTGAAACAGCACTCAATTATACGAGCTCTGAATCTGACATTGAAGCTACAAATAGCCAAATTGAATTTATAAACTGGGATGATGGAAATATCTTGGGAAGTATGAGAAGAGATTCCCTGATAACACTCGCTTCAAATGGAAAAATGGAGGAGGCCGAAAGCGGTTTTAAAGATCTGCTTACTAGTTTAAAAACGATTAGCGCCAGAGATGAAATAGACTGGCGCCTTGGAGTCGTTCAGTATCAGCTAGGTAAGCAAGAAGTTGCTGTTGAACGTCTTCTTCAACTGGTTCAGAGAACAGAAACCGATCTCAATGATGTACCTGTAGACACCTTGTATAATCGATATTTTGATGATTTTGGAACTATAGCATATAACTTTGGTATACAACTTTTAAATCAAAACGAACGGAGCCTTGCACTAAAATATTTTAATCAAAGTACAAAAGTTTCATGGCAACACAGAGCAAGGTCTTATTTACAGATCGCAAATCTAATCAGTAATAATATTAAAGAGTCCATTCGCTTCGCTCAGCTTGCTGAAAAAGAAGTTGATTCGTTGAGTG
Source organism: Balneolaceae bacterium ANBcel3 (assembly GCA_030012235.1). Taxonomy (GTDB): domain Bacteria; phylum Bacteroidota; class Rhodothermia; order Balneolales; family Natronogracilivirgulaceae; genus JASCXY01. The sequence continues at coordinate 12,389 of JASCXY010000065.1, forward strand.
ATCAGGATAAAAAAGCGTTATATGAGCTTTTAGCAGATTTACACAGAAGGAATCGAAATATCGAGGTAGCTCAACATTACTTTCAATTATGGCGCGAAATATAAAACTTATGATATTCAGGAATTCGATTTTAATTGTTTCTATTTTTACACTGCTATTTATAAATATTCCTTTATCAAAAGCGCAATCTTCTTTTGAATCACCAGAGGTTTCTCAAATATTCAGGAATATTGTTGAAATAACAGATGAAAGCTCTATTCAGATTATTTTGGATGATTTTTTTATTACTGAAAATGTAGAGGATGTCGAACGAATTGAAATTATTGACATTAGTGATGTAGGGTTTGGCAGTAATGATATTTTGGTAATATATCCATCCAGGAATGTATATGTATTAGATCAGCCTTCTCCTTCGCTTCTTGAAGACATGCGTACATGGAGTATTACCGAACAGAGAAGAGATGGATTGAATACACTATCTGCGGACTATTTTTATCCTCATCATGCAGATACCTTAGATCGGTCAGAAATTTCTGAAACAGAAATGGAATTGGTGATGGGTTCTATGATCTCAGACGTTATTGAATCTGTAAATAGAAACTATCATGATATGCCTATAAGTATGCGTTTCGAAAGAGGGGGGCTTGATGAAGGCTTTACTTTCCAGATTTGGAATTATAATGAAGATGCTTTTTCCTTTCAGTCGCGCCCTGCTCGTGCAGATACAATTGCTGTAAATGATTTTCTATATGTTGTGTTTAATGATTCAACGGTTGTTGCTGATACAACGAAATATGATGTTCTTTATATCAGCCACTCATCTGAAAAAACGATATACATTCCTCCATTCGAAGAACAATATATTCAAAATGATGGGCCGCTTCCCGGGCATACTTTGTTTCAGGAAGGTACTCAGGCTTCTATTAACTACAGACGAAGAGATTAAAAAAGCTAATGCAGGCGGCCAGAATCTTTTTTTGAAATAGTGCCCATTATGTTACAACGTACTTCTCTCT
>JASCXY010000066.1 GCA_030012235.1 Balneolaceae bacterium ANBcel3
CACTGCTCGGACTGGATCTTTCTCATGGCGGACATCTCACGCATGGCTCTCCGGTTAACTTTTCCGGAATTACCTATAAAGCCGAGTTTTATGGCGTAGAAAAAGATACAGGCCGGCTGGATATGGATAAAATCCGCGATAAGGCAAAGAAAGTGAATCCGAAAATGATTTCCATCGGAGCATCGGCCTATCCAAGAGACTTTGATTATGAAGCCTTCCGGTCCATTGCTGAGGAAACGGGTGCTTTATTGTGGATGGATATGGCTCATACAGCCGGGTTAATCGCCTGTGGACTTTTGAATGACCCGCTTCCACATGCACATGTCGTATCTACGACCACACACAAAACCCTTCGGGGTCCACGGGGTGGAATGCTCCTGGTTGGAAAAGACACGGAAAACACCCTCGGAAAAGTTGCCCCCAAGTCCGGGCGTGTAAAACGCTGGGGCGAGCTTTTAGATTCGGCTGTTTTCCCCGGAACCCAGGGCGGTCCGTTAATGCATGTCATCGCAGCAAAAGCCGTTGCATTTGGAGAAGCATTGAAGGATGATTTTAAAGATTATCAAAAACAGGTCATCCAAAACAGCAAAGCTATGGCCGGAAGATTCATGGAGCTGGGATATACCCTGGTGAGTGGTGGAACCGATAATCATTTGGTGCTTATTGACCTTCGCAATAAGGGAGTTACCGGAAAAGAAGCAGAGGAGGCTCTTGGACAAGCAGAGCTTACCGTTAATAAAAATATGGTTCCCTTTGACACAGAAAGCCCGTTTGTAACTTCTGGAATTCGGATTGGAACTCCGGCGATGACCACCCGGGGCCTCGGAACCGATGAGTTCGTCCGGGTTGCCGAGCTGATGGATCAGGTTATTCAGAACCACACCAATGAAAAGACGATTGAAGAGGTAAAAAAGGAGGTACACGATATTTGCAACAGGTTTCCTTTGTATGATTTCGTGACCGTTTAAATACTCCTTGTATGGCAACAACACATGCTTCAAACCGGCAGACCATGGGTCAGAACCCACCTGAGGCCATTTCTCCAGGCTTGCCGGACGAAATGTCTTTCCTGGATCACCTGGAAGAGTTACGCTGGCGTATTCTGAAGGGTCTTCTGGGAATTGGCCTGGGCGTAATCGTTGCCTTCCTTTTCTCGGATTTTATCATGGAAGAAATCCTGCTTGGCCCGGCCAAGTCGGATTTCTTTGTCTATCAGTGGGCTGGAATAAACGCCAATGACCTGGACTTGCAGAATCGACGACTGCCCGGACAGTTTTTTACCTATTGGGGCACCCTTCTGGTCGTAGGCCTGATCCTTGGTACACCGGTGATGTTTTACCAAATATGGGCGTTTATTGCGCCCGCACTGGCACCTGGTGAACAAAAAGGCACCCGGTTTATCGTATTTAATATCACACTTCTGTTTATTATCGGAATATTGTTCGGATATCTGATTCTTACCCCTTTTGCCGTCCAGTTTTTCAGTAACTTTCAAATATCAGAATCGGTTCGGAACGATATAGATATTAATGCCTACTTTTCTGCGTTAACTATGTGGAGCCTGGCTTGTGGAATTGTTTTCCAGCTTCCGATGGTAAGCTATGTTCTATCAAAAATTGGTCTTTTAACCCCGGAGCTTTTAGTCAAACATCGAAAATGGGCGATTATCTTCAGCCTTATTCTGGCTGCATTTGTTACTCCTCCGGACCCGATTTCCCAGGTCATGATTGCCATTCCGCTGCTTTTCCTCTATCAAATAGGGATTTATATCAGCAAAGTGGTGAACCGAAAACGGGATCGTGAAATTTTTGGTGCAGAAGGCCGACCTGAATAATACTGTCTTAACCCCTTTAACTATTTCTTTACTTCATGTATCACTCAAATAAAACCCGATTCGTACTCATTTCAGCACTTTTACTTTTCACCTTTTCTGTCTTCACCATTTCCTGTGATGATGATGACATGTATTCTATTGTACTGAATGATATCGGACCCTTTGATACCACCGGGGTGGAACGGTTTGTATCTGATCAAGGCTTGATCATTTATTTTCACGAGCATGGCACCGGTGACTATATTTCAGAAAGAGACCGGGTATTGATCCGCTACACTGGAAGAACCCCTGATGGGGAAATGTTTGACAGTTCTAAAAGAAATGACGTTGATAATCCTGGGACCATGTCGGTTAATACCCTGATCAGAGGCTTTAAGCACAGCCTCGCAGGTGTACCATCCGATGGAGGACGCCTTCATGCAGCACGTGTCGGCGCAGTGCGAACCATAGTCGTTCCGCCTCACCTTGGATATGGCGATAGTCCCGGCCATGAACTGGAAAAAGATACCCTTATTTTTGATTACGATATCGTTTCAATAAGAAGTCCCGAATAATCCACAATCAGCATTTCCATATTCGGGGTACTTTTTCCGCAATGCCACAGCATATTTCATAGGGAATGGTTTCAAGTGCCGCGGCCCAATGACCGGCATGATTTTTTTCACCACCCATAATGGTCGCCTGCACTCCAGCGGATATCTGTTTGCTTCCCGTCCAAATCATAATATAGTCCATGGTCACCATGCCCACCTGAGGATACCATGTACCTTCAACCTCTATACTCATTTTCCCGGAAAGGTTTCTGCGATACCCATCGGCATATCCAACCGGAATAACCGAGATGTAACCGTCTTCCGGAGCACTCCAGGCGGCCCGGTAACTGACGGTATCTCCTTTTTGAATTCTTTTACTTTGAGCCACCCTTGATTTCCAAACCATGACCGGTTTCAATGCATCCGGCATGGAAGTAACCGGATCATATCCATATAGCGCAATCCCGTGCCTCACATACTGGTGATGACATTCTGGATGATAAAGAGAGGCTGCGGAGTTTGCAGCATGTATGGGGTATTTTCCACCAAACACCGAGACAATATCGTCCAGGCGGCTTTTCTGCTTTTTCAAAAGAGCGGAATCCGCTTCATCGGCGGTAGCAAAATGTGTCATGATTCCTTCACAATTCAGCCATGAATACTTCTTTATTTCGTTCTGAACATATTCAAGCTCGTGACAGGAGAATCCCAAACGGCCCATTCCCGTATCCACCTTCAAATGATAGGGAGTGCCTTTTTCCAATAATGTAAAATGCTCAGGGGCACTAACAACAGCCGTCAGCCCATATTCCGCGTATGCACGAGCCACTTCAGGGCAAGGAACTCCAAAAACCAGGACAGGTTTTTTTATTCCCGACAGCCTCAGAGACACGGCTTCAGATACATTAGCTACAGCGAACATAGCATAGTATTCATCCAGGGCACGTGCTGCAGCTTCTGCGCCGTGGCCGTAGGCATTCGCTTTAATAACAGCCATGGACTTTACTTCCGGCTTAATATTTCGATGAAGAAACTCGGCATTATCCCGAAGCCTGTCTTCGTAGACTTCTACATGTGAATGGTTAAATGAATATACAGACATAAAAAGTTAAACGTTGGAATGTACACACCCTGAGTTTTGAGCTGAAGTAGCAATGTAATCTTCCCGTAGAACGGTGCACTTATGAACCGGAAGTTGCTCTTTTTTGCTGAAGAAGCCAAAAACGAATTTCATTGGCATCACTCATTCCAAGAATCGCTCCGTTCTTAAGAACCGGTAACAGATCTGCTTTCATGGAAAGATGTTGCTTATACGTAGCTTCATCTTCAATATCCACAAAATAGCCTTTTTCCAGTGGCTTGTATAACTCTTTCAGGGGTTCTCCTTCTTCAGGCAAACGCTCCAGATCACGACCCAATACGATGGCTTTGATCTGATCTTCTTCAACAACAGGAATCACTGCACTTGTAAGATACCGGGAGTCAATTCTGTTGATCTGCCGGATAATCGAAGAAGGGCTCCGATTATCATGGATCCTGAAAACCAAGTCATCAAACTTTGGATTGTATACCAATTCATGTCGCCCGTTATACGCTGTGTACCAGAGGTAAACCGCCAGAATGGCGATCCAGGATGAAGCCTCCCATCCTTCAATAAGAAAAACAATCCCCGCTGCCAGAAAAATACATCCAATGAATACAATGCTTAGTTTATACGTATGGATAGATGCTTTATAATAATAGGCATTGATCTGCCACAATACTGCCCGTAATGCACGACCTCCATCCAAAGGAAAAATAGGAAGCAAATTAAACCCACATAAAAGCAGGTTCATATACTGGATAAACGTCAGCACAAGAAAAACCTCTCTGTAACTTTCGTGTACCCATGAAGCCAGACTCCATGCAAAGAGAGCAAAAAACAACGACGCAATAGGGCCTGCGAGCGCAATAAGAAGCTCTTCCACCGGACGAACCGGACGACACTTCAATTCTGCCATTCCACCAAACAGATAAAGATGAATCCGTTCCAGAGGAAGTTTGAACATACGCGCCGCCAACGCATGTCCATATTCATGAAAAAAGATGGAAAAAGTTAAAAAAAGAGAGGAAACTACCCCCATAATCCAATAAGTCCCGTCATTTGGAAGATAAATCAGGTGTGGGTAGTATCGGGTGCTCAGAATCCAGGCCATGACTAGCATAACGATCGGAAGCAGAGGCTCTACCGAGATTTGCAACCTTTCCGATTTTTGAGGATTCCCAAAAGGAGAAGCCGAAGTAGAATAAAAACGATTGGAGCCTGTCATGGAGTACAAAAGATTCACTGATGCCGGGTAACCAGAAACATCAACCATGTCGGCTGAACGTATCCGCTGAAACGAGTCCTTGTTCTATTTCCACAAAGAAATAAGGATATCAAGCGGGCACTGAAACCCGTATTTACATACGCTTTCACAAAAACCAAAGGGGTATAACTCCTTTCTTAACAATGCAAGAATATAGCAAGTTGATCTGTTTATTTGGTATTAAATCTGCTGATTATATCCGGAGAGTGTTTGGCCATCTATTGGCACATACTCAAAAAAAGAACCAGCGATTAGCCTTTTTTAAGTCTTTTAATACTACGTTTGCTGCATTATATCCCGCTGCGGCAAATACTCCTCCGCCAGGATGACAAGATGCACTGGAAAGATAGAGATTTTTGACCGGAGTTTTGTAACGGCTCAATTCAGGCGTCGGGCGAAACATAAACATCTGGTCGAAGGTCATCTCCACATGCATGACATTGCCGTGAATCAAGCCATGTCTTCGTTCTATATCCAGAGGCGTCTGAATAAACCGGTCTATCAGCTTATCTTTCATGTTGGGAGCATAATGTACGACCATATCGTAAATTTTATCGGCTTCTCTTTCCCTGATATCATCCCAATTCCCGCCGTTGGACAGGGTATAGGGATGCCATTGAGCCCATGCATTGAGCACATGTTTCCCCTTGGGAGCTAGTGACGGATCGATTTTTGAGAAAGTCATGGCTAAAACCGACGGCTTTTCCGGCGGGCGGCCTGCCATATAATCCCCGATGGATGCATCCAGATGGTTCAAAGAGGGCACCAGTAACTGAAGACCGTTATGGATATCCGGATCGGCCGGACAGGCTTCGTACACCGGCAGCTCTTCGACGGCACAGCGGATAACCATTCCAAACCCATTGCCTGTATTAATATTTCGGACGCGTTGGAAAAGCCTCTCTGAAAGTGTACCGGAAGGTAATAAACGACACATAGTTGTTTGTACATGTGCATTGGAAACTACCACCCGGCTCTTCAGTTCTTCTCCACTTTCCAGACGAACACCAACCGCATCGGCAGAAGATCCCTTTTTTTCTATGAGTATCTCAGAAACGGCGGAGTTACACCGTATCTCTCCACCATGCTTCTCAAGCATCCGGATCATGGCCTGTGTAAGCATCCCACTGCCGCCCACCGGCCTTTTTCCTCCACTTTCATGTAGCATCGCCTGCCATCCGACAAAATCGGCCGTAGCTGTTTGATCCGGAGGCGGCCCTGATTGTGCTGCAAACCAAAGAAGCGCGGTTTTTAACGATTCATGTTCAAAATATTCATCGACAATCTGCCTGTAGCTGCTTAAAATTTTTCGTACCCCATCCGTCGATTCTCCCGGCTTAAACATTGCTCCGTCTCTGATCTGTCCTTTTACAATCTCCTTAAAAAGGGATCCCGGAGAAGGCTGTGTAAGAAAACTTCGCAGCACTCCCTGATTAATTCTTTTCCAGAATGCAATAAATTCAGCATATGCTTTGGCATCACGGGGAGAAAAAGCTGCAATGGATTCGCAGGTCTTCTCTACCGATCTGTAAAAATGAATAGCCCCTCCATCCGGCACCGGATACGACATGAATGGATCCATCTCAATGTATTTCAGTCCATAGGATTCCAGCATTAATTCGCGGACTACCGGTGTTTGATGGATCATAAAATGGGCTGAGGATCCCACATCGACGGCATATCCACCCGGATCTTTTTCCGTGGCGAACATCTTCTCTGTACAGACCGCACCACCCGGATGCTGCTGCCTCTCTAACACGCATACGGAATATCCTGCTTTTGCGAGATAACAGGCTGTTGTGAGGCCGTTGTGCCCTGATCCAATAATGATGGCATCGTATTTCATGAGCTCTATAATTTTAACGACAAGTTAACGGGACTCTTTTGATTAACAGAACCGCAGTAATTGTTAATAAAGCACAAAAGAAATAAAAAAAGCATATTATTTCTTTACCTGGAAACTTTTACTGCAACAATCCGTATGCCACGAGAATAAACCCGCAATCCGGATTCCCTTAATTTAGTATATTTAAGGGTTCATTTTCTAAAAACATATAAAACGGTATATGACATGGGATTTTTCAAGTCGTTTTTCGCTTCTTTACTCGCCATTTTTGTAACCTTTTTTCTGCTGTTCCTGTTCGTATTGATTCTTGTCGTTTCTTCCAAAAAAGAACCGGAACCATATGTTCGCAATGGAACTATTCTGGAAATCAAAATGGGAGCCAGTCTGCCGGAGCGCCGGCCCGATGATCCGTTCAGCATATTGTTTTCTGACCCATCACGAACACCTGTAACTTTACGTGGGCTTGAGAACAATTTAAAGAAAGCAGCGGCAGATGATCGTATTGAAGGAATTCGGTTTAAGGTTAATAACCTTTCTGGATCATGGAACAACCTGATTGCCCTTAGAAATGAAATTCTCCGTTTCCGGGAAGAAACCGGTAAGACCGTGTACTTCACAACCGATGATGTCGGATTTAATGAACGCAGTTATTTTCTTGCAACGGCAGCAGATTCTATTTTCTCTCCACCGGAAACCTTCTTCCAGATGGATGGTTTCTTCCTTCAAACCATGTTTATTCATGAGTTTCTGGAGAATATTGGTGTAGAAGCGACCGTATTACGAGCCGGTGATTTTAAAAGTGCGGTTGAACCACTTTTCCGAAGCGATTTATCCGAGGAAAACAGAGAACAGCTACAGGCAATCGTAGACAATGTAGCACATATCTTTTTCTCTGCTGTATCGGAGCGCAGCGGGCTCTCAAGGGAAGAACTGGATGATATCATCAACAATGATCCTGTTATTACCTCACGGCAAGCCGCCGAACTTGGCCTGATTGACGATCTGTTGTATCCGGATCAAATAGAAGAGCGTATAAAAGCCTGGCTGAGTGAGCAGGATTTTGACGACTTACGCACCATCTCTTACGGACGTTATTCCCGTGTATCACCGGAGTCTGCCGGTGTAGAGCGTAACCGCTCTGATGATAAGATTGCTTTGATCTATGCCAATGGCGACATCATGCCCGAAGTACTTGATTCATCCCCCTTTTCCAGTTCAACTCCGACCATCACAGCAAATGGTATGGCAAGAAACATTAAAGCTGCTCTGGAAGATGACGATGTCAAAGCCATCGTTGTTCGAATAAACAGTCCGGGTGGCTCGGGATCAACGTCAGACCTGATCTGGCACAATATCCGGGAGGCCGCAAAAGAAAAACCTGTGATTGCCTCTATGGGCTCCGTTGCCGCAAGTGGCGGATACTATATTGCCATGGCTGCCGATACTATTGTGGCATCCCAACATACTATAACCGGTTCTATTGGAGTTTTCGGGGTCACCATGAACCTTCAGGAGCTTCTAAACAACAAGCTGGGTATCTATTTCGATGAAGTAACGAGTCATGAAGGCAGCCTTTGGCTTTCACCGGATAAACCCCTCTCACCTACTGCAGAACAAACTCTTCAGCAATTTATCGATGACTTCTACGATATCTTTCTTGACAGAGTCTCTGTCAGCCGTGATATGAGTGTCGAAGACGTCCACCAGGTTGCCCAGGGAAGAGTCTGGACCGGAAACGATGCCCAGACAAATGGACTGGTTGACGTCATAGGCGAGCTGGATACTGCTCTCGATATTGCCGCTGAAAAAGCCGGCATTGAAGACTACCGCCTGGAAGTTTTTCCAAAACCCAAATCTTTTATGGAATTGCTTTCCGGCTCTGCACAGACACAAATACGATATATGAGGACTCCCGGGCTCAAAGAACTGAAACAACTGGATCCTCTTTTCCTTATCTTACATCATGATCCGAGGACACCGTTAGCCCGTATTCCTTTTGATCATATCGTACATTAATTTTTTAGTCTGAATTTGGCTCATTCCCCGGTAACGGTAGTTTTGCCGGGGAATGTTTTACACCCATTATTTCCGGATGTCCATCCGTATGAATCTTGGTTCGTATAGAATTGAACAACTTAGTGAAGGAATCTTTGAAATTTCGGGAGGAGGTAGTATCCAGAAAGTTCGGGATCATCAAAAAAAGCAAACGCGTGACGATGTACTCCGTGTAGGCCTGGATCCCGTACTTATAGATACCGGAAAAGAACGCATTCTGCTTGACGCAGGACTTGGCATGGGTCTGGATAATAACGAGCCCGAGAAAGAGACATCCAATCTGCTTACCAATCTTGAAATATTCGGTTATAAAGCAACCGATATCAACAAGGTTATCTTAAGCCATCTTCATTACGATCACTCGGCTGGCCTGAGCTATACCGATCATTCAGGGCATATTCAGGCAACCTTACCCAATGCGACCATTTTCGTACAGAAAAGCGAGTGGGAAGCCTGTCTTGAATATCGGGAAAAGCAGGCTTCTTACGGCCCCGGATACGAGCCGGACGACCTATATAAACTCGTTGCTGAAAACCGTTTTACATTTCTCACCCGGGATCGTATTGATATAGCTCCGGGCATTACCGCCATTCACACAGGCGGACATACACCGGGCCACCAGATTGTCCGTATTCAAAGTGGCAGCGAAACCGCTTTTTATTGCGGAGACCTGATCCCTAATGAACTGTACATGAACCACTATCTGGTTGATAAAGCAGACCTGGACAGCCTTAAAACCAGAAAAGCTAAAATGCTTTTGCTTCAACAAGCCGATCGCAACAACGCAACCCTGCTTTTTTATCATTCCATACATAAAAAAGCAGGAAAAGTAGTTCGAGATAAAAACCGCCGCTTTATACTGAAAAATATTACCTGATCCCGATCTGCGTCCGTTGCTCCTTGCACGAAGCACACTACATCCTCACGTATAAAAATCCGGGGGGGGGGGGGGACTTCAAAAAAGATGGGTGATCCTTATAAAAGCACAAACTACTTATTCATGGACAACAGGAATTCTTTGTTATTCCTGGTTCCCTTGATTTTATCCATCAGAAACTCCATGGCTTCCTGAGGAGTCATGGTCGTCAGATATCGCCGGAGAAGAACCACCTTTTCCCTTTCTTCTTCTGTTACAAGCAGGTCTTCGCGGCGTGTGCCACTTTTAAAGACATCGATCGACGGGAAAATACGCCGTTCTGAAAGCCTGCGATCCAGCACCAGTTCCATATTACCGGTCCCTTTGAACTCTTCGAAAATCACATCGTCCATCCGAGATCCCGTATCTACCAATGCGGTAGCGACTATAGTCAGGCTTCCGCCATTTTCTATATTTCGGGCCGAACTGAACAGTTTTCTGGGCTTTTTAAGCGCTTCAGCGTCCACTCCACCGGACATCGTACGGCCTGTATTTGAACAGATGTTGTACGCCCTTCCCAATCGGGTAATCGAATCAAGCAGTATAAGGACATCATGGCCGCTTTCTACCATTCTCTTTGCTTTCTCAAATACGATTTCGGTCAAGCCTATATGATTCTCCGGGCGCTGGTCAAAGGTAGAAGCGACTACTTCCGCCGTTGTCACATTTCTTTCCATCTCGGTGACCTCTTCCGGCCGTTCATCCACGAGAAGTATAATGATTTTTGTATCCGGGTTGTTGGCAGCCACGGCATTAGCAACATTCCTCAAGATCGTGGTTTTACCTGTTTTAGGTTGTGCAACGATCATTCCTCTTTGTCCCTTTCCAATGGGAGAGAACAAGTCAATAAGGCGGGTAGTATACTCCGAGGCATTGTATTCCAGTTTATACCGACTATCCGGATAAACGGGCAGCAAGTCATCAAACTCTTTTCGGGAGTCCATGTCAGAAGGGATTCTCCCGTTCACGCCGTCCACTCTGAGAAGAGCAAAATATCGTTCTCCAATTTTTGGAGGACGAATTACTCCAATCACACTATCTCCCTGCTTCAGACAGAACCGCTTTATTTGTGAAGGAGATACATAAATATCATCCGGACTTGCGGCATAATGGTAGTTTACAGACCGAAGAAATCCATATCCGTCCGGTAATATTTCAAGCGTACCTTCATTAATCAGATAGCCCCCCAGCTCGGGTTCAATTTCTTTCAGGCGCTCCTCCAGCGTTTCGGCATCGGATTCGGGAAGGACATCGTGCAGGTTCTTCTTTTTCCTGGAGCTGTCCTGCGACGAAGCGTTATCGTTACCTCTGTTATTATGCTTTTTATGAGGTTTATGATTCTGCTCTTGCTTCCTCCTGTTCCGGTTGGATCCCTGAGACGGGACAGGCTCTTTTCGTTTCTCTGGTTTTTGAATTTCTTGCGGAGTTGGAGTTTCTTCTGGTTCATCTGCTTCCGGCTCCTCTTCAGAAGCAGGTATATCAACAGGAACTTCAACTTTTCGGGAAATGCGTTTTCGCTGCTTTTTAGGCTCAGATTTTTTGTCTGAATCCTCTTCTTCCACAGAGTCCTGAGAAGCTTTTTTATATTTACTCAGATCCTTTTTACGATACAATGTACCTGCAGGATCAATGGTACTCTCTTCGTCATCAAAGGACAATAAAGTCTGGGCCTGCTTGCCGGCGACTTCCCGCAAACGGTCTATCAATGCTTGTTTACGAAGCCCTTTAACAGGTTTTATGCCGGTATCCTTGGCAATTTCCTGTAATTCTTTTAGTGTTTTTTTTTCTAACTGATCCAATTCTTTCAATGCTAAAATCTTCTTCGCAGAGGATGTGATACGTTATCTCCTTGTCTTTCTATAACTTATTCGTAATTAATACGAAGCGATGCATAAGGGGTAAGCGTGACAGACATATAAAGTCCGTCGCTTCAACAGAGTGCAGGAATGTGTTTAGTAACCGATGGGAGACAGGGCAAACGGCTAAATGGTCTTCATGATTCGCGAGATCCACTTTTTGACCACACCGTAAAAGTAAAAACTTCCTGTGAAAATTACTACTCTTTCGGTCAACCCTGAAAAGAAATCAATAACTTCTTCTTCATCGGGTGGCAAGCACTTTATATGGTTCAAGTAAGGCTTGATTTGTGCGATATCTGCCGCCCTCTCCATCTTATTTACATAATAGTAGTTTTTTTTTAAAACAGAAAATGGTTTAAGTACTTTTTTTTGCGCTTTGTCTTTCATTACACTTAATACAAGAACGGCTTCCTCTTCCCAATCTTGTGCCCGGATGGTGTCCATCAGGTTTTCAACGGCTTCAGGGTTATGAGCTCCATCAAAGTACCATGTAAGTGAAGGGTGGAGTTTTTCAAATCTTCCGGGAAGGTATTGTTGGGGTGCAAACGAATTCATGGCATCACAAAAATCACTCCGGGAAACCTGAAAGTGATCTTTAAGAACGATGGTAACCCGGGCACACATGGCTATATTCCAGGCATGAACCGGAGCACAAAGTTCAGGGTTATTAATCTCTGTTTCTTCGTTAAAATGCATTTTAAAGACTCTGCGATGGAAATCATAGGAAGGATTAAGCTCTTCGGCCTTATATAATGGAGCTTTTTTTTCATCCGCATCGGATGCCACCACATCCATCGTCGAACGACACAGATTTCCAACAATCACCGGCGTTCCGTTTTTTATAATTCCGGACTTTTCGCGAGCAATCTGTTCCAGCGTATCTCCCAAAAAGTCCATGTGATCATACCCGATGGAAGTGATCACCGAAACAAGAGGGTGCACGATATTCGTAGCATCCAGTCTGCCTCCCAGTCCTGTTTCTAATACGACAATTTCTACCCTCTCTTTGGCAAACCACCACAAAGCTATCGCTGTAGTTATTTCAAAATAACTCAGCCCGCCCGTTTTGAGATCTTTACCAAACAGATTCATAAAAAGCAGAAGATCTTTTTCCGGAATCACTTCCCCGTTTATCCGGAAGCGTTCTCTGACATGCAGTAAATGCGGAGAAGTGTACAACCCTGTTTTAAATCCCTTACTCGAATATATATGCGCCAGCATGGAGCAAACAGAGCCTTTTCCATTAGTTCCGGCAACATGTATGAAAGACATCCTTTTTTCAGGATTTCCCATCTTGTTACACATCCAGGCAATTCGCTCAAGTCCCGGTTTAGCCGCGATGGCTCCCTGCTTCTGAAACATGGGAATATCATCCAGAAATTGATACACCTCTTCAACCGTAGAGTAACCAGCCATAACCATTGTACATGCCTTGTTTGAAAACCCAAAAATACACAATCCCCAATTAAGACTACTAAAAAACGTATCTTATACCATTCCCTTATACAACCACATCATCGCCCAAAAGCACGAACTTTATTCCCTTATGTATAGAACGTTTGTAAGGCCTCTCGTCTTTAAAATGAACCCTGAAAATGCTCATCATCTTATAGCCGGAGCAGGCCAGACCCTGTGTCGAACTCCCTTTTTGGGTAAATTTCTTTTAAAACGATATATAGATTGCAATAGCTCTCTAAATTACAAACTATTTAACGTTTCTTTTTCTAACCCTATTGGTATTGCTGCCGGATTCGATAAAAATGCATCTTACACTGAATTGTTGCGGCTCATTGGTTTTGGTTATACAGAATATGGTAGTATTACCGCCATTTCGTCTAATGGCAACCCAAAACCCCGCTTATTCAGAATACCGGATGATCGGGGT
>JASCXY010000067.1 GCA_030012235.1 Balneolaceae bacterium ANBcel3
GGGATGATTCAAAAACGCTTACCATCAACGAGATAGAGCCGGTAATCAAGAAGCTTTTGAAAAAACTGGGAAATCAGTACGGAGCAACACTGCGCTCCTGATATTTTCTTTATGGTTTTGAATAAAACGGGTTGATTACCGTTCCATTGGTTTGTTTATTACCATTTAAATGGTTCTGTACGATCCGTGCCTTCAACATACCTGCTCACACATGCTGCATTCAAAAAATGGAGTGTAATTGATGACCTATCACGAACAACCTTATTACCGTGAGTATTTGAGTTTGCTTAAAGAGCTCAGGTCTGTTATTCAAAAGCAAAACGAGAAATTGAAGCAGCTGAAGGAGGAAAACACCGGCCTGGGTTCACACATAGAACAGTTGCAAACTGAACTGGAAGAAATCAAAAACCAGCCTGTGCCGTATTCGGAAGAATCTCCTTCTTCTGGAAACCATGCTCCCGGACTTTTTGACCCTTTGCCTGAAGAGGACCGTGTGAACCTTAAAAAACAAATCTCTGATATCATCGGGCGGATTGATAAACATTTGAGTTCCTGATTTCTGTCAACGCTACTAACCGGAATGCATTTATGAAACCGATAAAAGTAACCATCATGGGCCGGCAATATCCCCTTAAAGTGGAAGAGGGTGATGAGGAGATGATGAATCGAATTGCCTCCTTTGTCAATCAGCGTTTCCAGGACTTTAAAAAAACACTTGTGAATCAACCTGAAAGCACCATTATGGTACTGGCTTCGCTCAGTATAGCCGAAGAGCTTTTTCTTCAATCAGATCAATCTGAACCCTCTCCACCCGAAGAAAAAGAAAGGATTTTTTCTGAAGTCAATACTTCCCTGAGACAAATTTTAGATGACTTTGAATCCGAATTTAACGATATTTAAGTAGAGTCTCATTATAAACGCTTTTGAGGCAGGATTAACATAAACAAGCACAACACTTATAAATAAGGGTGTTTTTCTTCGTCCGGCAATGCCAGGCCTCATGTCATCCCGTATGAATAGTGGAAGGCAGACCCGGTTCGGGTGGATACCCGCACTGTCTTAGACGGTAGCTTGTCTTGTGCCTGCTTCATTAGCGTTTTTTTTGTTCTGAATGCTCCTTCTCTTTACCTTTTGGGTGCTTTGTTTTTACACTCTTTTTTTTGATCATTTTTTAAATACTGACTCCTCTTTTCATGTCACAACACCTGAAAGTCCTGTTCATCGGTGACATTGTCGGATCACCCGGATTATCCCTGCTCGAAACCCTTCTGCCTTCTCTTCTTTCCAAGCATGAGCCACATTTTGTAATTGCCAATGCCGAAAACTCTCATGAGGGAATGGGTATTAACGAAGAAATTATCCGCACATTATATGGGATGGGAGTCCATGTAATTACAGGGGGAAACCACAGTTTTGCAAAGTGGAAAATCTACCCTTATATGAAAACGGATCCCCGCCTTCTGCGGCCTTTTAACTACCCTAAAGGTGCGCATGGATTTGGATACGGTATTTATGATGTACCGGACACGGAGTGGAAAATCGGAGTGCTTAATCTTCAGGGAAGAACGTATATGCAGCCCATTGATGATCCATTTCGAGCTGCAGAACGAACTATCGAAACCATCCAAAAGGAGACCTCTGTAGTGTTTATTGATTTTCACGGAGAGGCAACCGCGGAGAAAATGGCTTTCGGATGGTTCGTGGATGGAAAAGCTTCTGTTGTCGCCGGAACACATACACACATTCCGACCAACGATGCCCGTATACTCCCCAAAGGTACCGGTTATATTACCGATGTTGGCATGACCGGTCCGTACGACTCGGTTATTGGTATGGATAAAGAAACGGCCATCAAGCGCTTTTTGATTCAAACCCCGCATCGATATAAAACCGCCAACGGAGACAACCGTATTAGCGCACTGCTTACCCAAATCAACCCCGAAACCGGAAAATGTGTAAAAATCGAACCCATTATATTCCCGGGGTTTGAAACGGAGAAATCATCGTGACAGAACCCCGGACCCTGCTGAACGCAGAACATATTCACAAAACCTACTCCGGGAAAGCCGAACCCGTCCAGGTACTCCGCGGTGTAAACCTGATACTGGAAGAAAACAGCTACTCGGTCATAACAGGTTCCAGCGGATCGGGTAAAAGTACGCTCCTCCATGTCCTTGGTGGTTTAGACCGACCGGATGAGGGTTCTGTTCGATTTAAAGGCCGGCTTTTGACTGAACTTAACGATGAAGACCTGGCGGCGTTTCGTAACAAAAGCATCGGTTTTATTTTTCAGTTCCATCACCTTCTTCCGGAGTTCACGGCATTGGAAAATGTTTTTATGCCCGCCCTCATTGCCGGAAAGCGCATGAAAGAAATCCAGGAAAGAGCCTCCTATCTTCTTGAAGAAATTGGACTCAAAGACCGAATGGATCATCGTCCGGCGGAACTTTCAGGCGGAGAGCAACAACGAGTGGCTGTCGCAAGGGCCCTGATGAACGAACCTGAACTGATTCTTGCCGATGAGCCCACCGGAAACCTGGATGAAAAAAACTCGGAAAATCTGATACGCATCCTGCTTGAGCTTAAAGAAAAAGAAAAAACAGCCATTGTGCTGATAACACACGATCAGCAGATCGCAGAAACCACCCGAAACAGGTACCGGCTTGTGAATGGAACACTGGATTCTTACACGAACTGACATTACCGATTTTGTCGTGTGAAAAAACAGTGATATATTTAGCAAACTTTTCCTTTTTTATATTGATTATTAAGGTTTAAAAACAATTATGGCCAAACGAATTCCAAAAGAAAATCTCGAAACCGATCCTCTTTTAACCAGTTATTATATATTTACCAGTTTTTTAAAGCGGAACATGACCGCAGTAATCGTTGGATCGGTCGCCGTTCTGGCGTTTATTGGTGGAGGTATCGGCTACTACCTGCATGCCGAGTCACAGGAGCAGCAAGCCCAGGAACTCCTGGTCTATGCAGAAGAAGCCCTGCATCAGGGTAACTTTGAAGTGGCACTCCAGGGAGGCGAAGGACGTGTAGACGTTGGTTTTATTGATATCATCAGCAGTTATGGCCGTACCAGTGCCGGCAACCTTGCCCGTTTTTATGCCGCTGTGGCAGAATCGGAATTGGGTAATTATGAAGAGGCCCTTCGGTATATTGAGGCTTATCGGCCGGTTGAAGGAATCCTCGGAGTAGGGCCTCTGGTCTTGCACGGATCTGTACTGGCGAACCTGCATCGGTATGATGAAGCTTCAAATGCATATGAAAAGGCGGCCGATTGGGATGTGAATGATTCCACCACCCCGGAATATCTTTTGAAAGCGGCACAGCTTGCTTTTGAAGCCGGCAATAATAATCGTGCCAAACAACTCGTAGAACGTGTTTTAAACGACTACGAACAGTCTGAGTTTGCGGAGCAGGCCCGACGGCTTCATGGAATGATTCTCGCTGTTTAATTTTTTTTTGCAACATTTTTTGATGTCCTGCGTACTTACTATAGTGCGGCATGTATTCATGTAGCACAGACAGGACACAAAACTACATTGACCTCTAAGTTTAAGCTCCGGGTATTGACCATGCCCGGAGCTTCGTTTTTTTTAGCCGCCCCCCATATCCCGCAACTGAATATTCAGTGCTTTAATCGATATTTGAATCTCCCAAATAGATAAAGCCAGCGACCCCAGCAAAAAAAGAAGGCTGAGCCCAAAAGTCCAGGTTGCCAAAATCATATACGCCTGAAATAAAAACAGCATACATAAAGCGGATAAAAACAGGCTGACAACTCCCAAAATCTGCATATCCCTAATTAAACGTGTGCGCAGACGCAAGTTGGCAATCTGCTCAACCAACAAGGGATCGCCATGTTCCCGATACTGTTTGTGCAGGTTCCGGATCAACGTGGCCAGTGTCAGAAACCGGTTGGTATAGGCCAGCAGCAACAGGGAAATGGCCGGAAATAATAGCGCAGGTGTCGATAAATCCAATGGCATAAGATTCCTGTATTTCTAAGAATAATGGTTCGAATTATGTTAGCTAAATTTGAGCTTCTTCTCAAATTTCTGTTCCTGAAACCCCTGATGGTTTTCCTCTGCCGGTACCTGCAATCCCCACCGTGCTTTTCTTTCCTTTTTGTTTTTCTTTTTGAATGGGAGCGGATATATTGACGTTCATGGCAGCTCGTCGCCTGTTGATGGAAATCTACACAGATGGCGCCCTTTCACGGTCGAAACCCATCATTCTGTATCATAACATGTTTTTTTATGCCAGGTGAACCAACTATTATTTCAAAAAATGTCGGATGGATTGAAGTGATCTGTGGCGGCATGTTCAGCGGGAAAACCGAGGAGCTTATTCGAAGGGCAAGGCGCGCCCAGTTTGCCGGCCAACAAGTTGTGATTGTCAAACCGGAAATAGACAAACGCTACGATGAGCACGATATCGTATCTCATAATGCAACCGCACTACCCGGTATTACAGCCGCAACGGCAGATCAGATTATCCTTATGACAGGAAATGCGGAAGTAGTTTGTATCGACGAAGCCCAGTTTTTTGACGACCGGTTAGTGGATGTGGCCAACGACCTCGCGAACAGTGGCAAACGTGTTATCATCGCCGGGCTTGATATGGATTTTGAAGGCAAACCCTTTGACCCTATCCCAAACCTGCTGGCCGTAGCAGAATATGTTACAAAACTGCATGCGATATGCTCCGAAAGCGGATTACCCGCCAATTATTCTCAGAGGGTCGTTGAAAGCAAAGAACGCATTCTGGTGGGTGAATCGGAGGCCTATGAACCTCGTGCCCGGCATTGCTTCCGCCCTCCGGTGGATCAGCCCAAACGTAAAAAAGTAGCCGAATTCAACCACTCCGTCCAAAAGCAGGATACCCCTTCATAATTTTTCACTTAGATCACACTCCATGGATTTCAGCGATGTTTTAAGAGGCCTTTTAGGGATGGCATTCCTTATCGGACTTGCCTGGCTTTTCAGCAATAACAAAAAACACATCAACTGGCGGCTGGTTGGAATTGGCCTCGGACTACAAGTGACCCTCGGTGTCTTTATTCTCAAAGGGGAACAAATGGCACAGTTTTTTTCGCCCCTGGGATGGCCAAAAGATCTTTTCCGTATTATATCATCCTTTTTTGTGGTCGTACTGGACTTTACAACCGAAGGAGCTCAATTCATCTTTGGTGACCTTGCGTTAAGTCCGGGTATGGATGGCAGCATGGGCCACTTTTTTGCCTTTCAGGTTCTTCCTACCATCATCTTTTTCGCCTCCATCACGACCCTGCTCTACCATTACGGCATTCTTCAGGCCATCGTGAAAGGAATGGCCACCGTCATGCGAAAACTACTCGGCACCTCCGGAGCCGAGACCTTAAGTGTGACGGCCAATATTTTCATTGGTCAAACGGAGTCCCCCCTCCTCATCAAACCCTACATTGAAAAAATGACCCGGTCCGAACTGCTGACCGTTATGGTGGGAGGCATGGCAACCATCGCCGGAGGTGTGATGGCCGCCTATATTCAGATGCTTGGGGATGCCTATGCCGTTGCCAATGAGGTATCACTGACCGTTGGACGACAGCTATTCGCAGAACAATTGCTCGGTGCCAGTATCATGGCCGCTCCGGGGGCCATTGTCATTGCCAAAATACTCTATCCGGAAACCGATACTCCGGCAACCATGGGCGATGTCAAAATTTCCGTGGAAAAAACCGATGCCAATGGGATCGATGCTGCCGCCTCCGGAGCCGCAGAAGGATTACGGCTTGCTCTTAACGTTGGCGGTATGCTGCTTGCATTTATTGCCTTGCTGGCCATGTTAAACTCCATGTTCATGTGGTTTGGCGATACCGTTGGACTTGAAAGGGTTTTTCCGGGCTTTGATCTCACTATACAATCGATGCTCGGCGTCCTGTTTGCTCCGCTCATGTTCATCATCGGTGTTCCCTGGGCCGATGCCGTTACCGCCGGTTCCATGTTGGGTACCAAAATAGTCCTCACCGAGTTTATCGCTTACTCCGATCTTTCTGAAATGATCCGAATGGATGCCCTTGATCCAAAAACCATTGCAATGGCATCGTTTGCACTGTGCGGGTTCGCCAATTTTGCATCTATAGCCATTCAAATCGGTGGGATAGGCGGCCTTGCCCCGTCCAGAAAATCAGAATTAGCTGAATTTGGGATTAAAGCGGTTTTTGCGGGTACTATGGCCAACCTGATGTCTGCGACCATCGCAGGAATACTCTATTGATACTGGAAAAGCACCCGGATAAACAGCCATACTTCCATCTGCTTCTCCATTCCCCCGGATTCTTTCATACTAATGCATTTTTACCTGCGTTTAGCTACGGAATAGTCCTTAAAAAAGCATATCTTTGAACGCGAAATACGTTTAAAATTTTACTTATTTATTTCGATTTATGGTTAGTCATTATTTGAAACAAATTACAGGCCTGAGTGCTTTTTCCGTACTCCTGCTGTTTTCCGGCTGTACACTTTTTGAATCTTCCAAAAAACAAACAAAGGAAGATACGGTTATCGCCCGGGTGGACAATACCCCTGTTACCTTCCAGAACTTTTACGATCAGTTCAGCCGTTCGGGTGCCATGATTTCCGATGCGGAAAAAGTGGATGGACTCCGAGAATTCTATCCTCTCTTTATCGATTACAAAATCAAACTCCGCGTGGCCGAAGAAGCCGGTTACTTTGAAGATCCGGAGTTATTGGCGGAATTAAACCAATATGAACAGCAGGCCTCCTATCCTTTCTGGATCGAAAAAGAGATTAAAGACGCGTTGGTGGAAGAGCTGGTTGAACGATCAAAGATCATGATTTCCGGTCAGCACATGCTTATCTCTATCGATGATGGTGCATCGCCGGGTGACACTCTGGATGTCTATAACCGACTGATGGAAGCCCGTGAACGTTTTTTGGATGGAGAAGATTTTCTCAAATTGTCTGAGGAGTATTCCAGCCGGCGCCAGGGACGAAGCATGGGAGGCGATTTGGGATACTTTTCGGCCGGATGGGCTGTAAAGCCTTTTGAAGATGTTGTGTACTCTCTTCAGCCAGGTGAAGTAAGCAAACCTTTCAGAAGTCCGTTTGGCTACCACATCGTCCATGTGAAAGAACATATCGAAACCCCTCCGGATAAATATTTTTCGCACATCTTTTTTCGAACACGCCAGCGTGTTGAAACACAACAGGCCATTTGGCAGGAAGCCCGGGAAGCCTTCGATGCACTTGAAGAGGGAATGGAATGGATGGAAGCCGTCGAAACATTCAGTCAGGATCCACGGGGAAAAGATACCGGTGGAGCGATTGGCTGGGTACGTTATGGCGAACAATTTGACCCTTCCTTTGTAACACCTGCTGTAAAACTGGAAGAACCAGGTACGTACAGTGAGCCTTTTCAAAGCACGTACGGAATCCATATTGTCCGGCTTGACTCCATTCGGGAAGTACCTGAAGAGGAGCTCAGAGAGAATCTTGAAGATCGGCTGAGACAGCTTCCCCGCTACCGGGATAATCAGCAGGCCGTCCTTGGCTATGCTTCGCGAATCGGCAATGCAACCGTTCATACAACCAACCAACGGAGTTTAGAAGCGTTGTTTGAAGCAGAGTCAGAGACGCCTTTTGACTCTATTACGGTTCCCGATGAGTTGCTGGAAAAACCTTTTTTCTCTTTCAACCGAAATACATGGACCGTGGCTGATTTTGTAGAATGGATGGGTACCGTCTCCCGTGTTCAATATGGGTCATCCTATCATTTTGATCTGGTTTCCGAGTTCAAAAATGCCATGATGGATAAGGAGCTTGTTGACCTGACCAAGAATCATTTCCCTGAGTTTAGAGATTTGAGCCGGGAGTATCACACCGGACTGGCCGTTTTTAAAGTGAACGAAGACTCCATCTGGGCCTATGCTCAACAAGACACCCTTCGGCTCAAAGAAGTGTACGAGTCTCAAAGAGACCGGTTCCAATATGGTGAGCGATATCAGTTCGTGCGGCTTTCTGCCCGTTCAGACAGCCTCCTGCATCTTGCGGAAGAAGCCATTTACAGCGGCACCCCCGTTGACAGCATTCCATCGGTTATTCCGGAAGTTCGTATAAGGCGCGATATTACGTCCTCTTTGAGTTCCGAACCTTATAGCCACATGAAAGGCCTTGAACCGGGTTCATTGACGCCTCCTGTTTCGGTTCAGCGACAAAAAAACTCGTTTCTTCTGGAGGAGGTTATTGAGCCACGAGAAATGACCTTTGATGAAGCCTACAATCAACTGGTAAGTATCTATCAGAACATTCGTGAGGAGGAGTGGCTGGAAGCCATGAGAATGAAATACCAGGTCGAAACCTATCCTGAAGTAATAGAACAGATTCTATCCGAACTTCAATGAGGCAACTGAAATATATTCCGGCAATTATTGCTCTTACCTTTTTGGGTCTTTCCTGTAATGGGAGAACGACATCCGATGATGATACTGTTTTGGCCGTATTGGGACCTCATACGCTGACGCTTGAAGACGTCAAAAGGAATACCCCTTCCGAGCTCTTTGCCCAGGACAGTCTGCGAATCATTGAACAATATCGCAACAACTGGATACGTAAACAACTTAAAGCCAGAGAAGCCCGGAGACTGGGACTTGACCAGGCAGAATTAGTCCGCGAAAGGATTCAACGTGCCGAAGAAACGATCCTGGTTGATGCTTTTAATGAAGCTGTTTACCGTCAGATTTCTGATCCGGTGAGCCGGTCAGAAGCCCAGTCTTATTATGAAGCCAATAAAGATAAGTTTATCCTTGCTGAGCAAACGATAAGATACAGACACATGATCGCTTCGTCCCTTGAAAATGCACAAAACGCACGAAATGCTCTGCAAAGAGGGGTTTCATGGAACGATGTGGCCAACAGGTATTCGGTAAATGCCCAACATGCCGTCGCGCTGTCGGGACAGTTTCATCCGGTTTCAGATGCCGCGTCAGGATATCCGCAAATGCACTCTTTCTTACAGCGGATGGGAGTTACAGAAATATCCCCTATACGTCGTATTAATGACCACTTTCATTTTGTTCAGCTTATTGAAAACCGTGATCCCGGTGAACATCCGGAAATGGAATGGATCATTGATCAGATTACAGAATGGCTGACCCTTGATCGCCGCCGGAAGCATCTGCGATCTGTAGAACAAAACTTGTTTTTACAGGCAGAGGCCAATAACGAACTGATCATTTATGACATAAACTCTCCGGACAGACGTATAGAATTACAGGAGAGCGATCTCTGAACAGGAGGATTCCTTATTTTTTACCGGACAGGATGATATATTAAAAAATAAAAACGACGAAATAACAAAAAGCACTGCGTGACGAACGTTCGTGAACCGAATAAACACAGAAAGCACCTTGCTTACAGGTAATTACTTATGCGTATTTCTTTAATTTTCTCACTTTTCTTACTTCTGTCAACTTCAGTTTATGCTCAGAACAGACAAGTTGCTGATCAGATCGTTGCTGTTGTAAACGACAATGTGATTCTAAAGTCCGACATTGACCAGCAGCTTTTTCAATTTATGCAGCAAAGTCAGATGTCCGATTTTGACGAACGTCTTTGGTACTATGTACTTGAGTCGGTCATTGATAACTATGTCCTTCTTGAAAAAGCAAAAATTGACTCCATTGTGGTCAGCGATGCTGAGGTCGACCGTGTATTAAGCCAGAGAATCAGTATGCTGACAGAGCAGGTTGGCGGTGAGCGGGAGCTTGAGCGGGCGTTTGGAATGCCTCTCATTGAAATTCGGGAACAGTATGCCGACCAGTTCAGGGAAGACATGATTGTAAACCAGGTTCGGCAGAAAAAAATACAAAATATTCAAATCACTCGGCCGGAAGTTGTTGATTTTTATAACAGCATCCCGACCGATTCGCTGCCCATTATCCCGGAATCGGTATCGCTTTCTCAGATTACCATTATCCCTCCTCCAAAACCGGATGCCCGGGAAAATGCCCGCAGACTGGCAACCCAGCTTAGAGATTCTATTGTCGTTTATGATATTCCGCTGAGTGAACTGGCACAACGTCACAGCGAAGGGCCAACCGCTTCACAGGGCGGAACTCTCCCTATGGTTGAAACTACCGATCTGTTGCCGGAGTATGCTGCTGCCGCGGCTGCTTTGGAGCCAGGGGGCATTTCTGAGGTGGTGGACACCCCTCAGGGCTTTCATATCATCCGCCTGAACGAACGGCAAGGACAAAATATCGCTACGAGCCATATTTTGATCACCGTTGGTGACGAGGAACTGGACACCGAGTTCGCAGTAAATAAATTAACCGCTCTCCGGGATAGTATTCTTCATCACAACAAACGATTTGCGGATATGGCCCGGCGTTATTCCGATGACAAAAACACCTCCCCTTCCGGTGGCCGCCTGCTGGATCCACAGACCGGGCAAAGATACCTTGCGGTAAGCGATCTGCAACCTTCACTACACCGAGTAGTACTTCTTCTTGATGAAGAAGGCGATATATCCGAGCCCCGTTCCTATACGTATGGACCCAATGAAAAGACGGCGTATCGAATTGTCCGGCTGAATGAGCGAATTCCGGAGCACCGTGCAAATCTGGATCAGGACTTTCAGATGATCCGAAACTTTGCACTACAACAAAAACGACAGGAGAAGGTGGATCAGTGGATTCAGGATCTCCGAAAGGAAATGTATGTAGAGTATCGAATAGATGTTCCCGATCTGTCGGATGAAGTCCCCGATTTTCTTGCTCCGGAGCTTCACGACCCGGTTGAAGAGGATATGTTTTAAAGAGGGAGTCCAGATTCTTTCTACGCCTTATTTTGACCGGATGCTTTTATGATGCCCTCATTTTAAATCCGGCCAAAACAATTCCCTGATCCAGCCGTTTTTTAGCGGAAGATGAGTAGTTTAATTCAAAATCAATTCATTGCAGGAACTCATGGTTGAACGAGCCGAAGCATTTAAAAAAGACTTTCATAAACTTAAATCAGAAATTGCCAAGCGTGTCATCGGTCAGGAGCATATTGTTGAACAATTGCTATACAGCCTTTTTTCCAGAGGCCACTGTATACTGGTAGGTGTACCCGGACTGGCCAAGACCCTGTTGATACGCACGCTTGCGGAAAGCCTTAACCTTTCGTTTAACCGAATCCAGTTTACTCCCGATCTGATGCCCGGCGATATTACCGGAACGGAAATCATTGAAGAAGATCCTGTTTCGGGAAAAAAGACGTTTAAGTTCATTAAAGGGCCGCTTTTCTCCAATATTATATTGGCCGATGAAATTAACCGGACTCCGCCAAAAACCCAGGCGGCTCTGCTCGAGTCCATGCAAGAGTATCAGGTAACCGCGGGCGGACAGCGGCACGCTCTTGAAAAACCGTTTTTTGTGTTAGCGACTCAAAACCCGATCGAACAGGAAGGCACCTACCCTCTTCCTGAGGCTCAGCTTGACCGGTTTATGTTTCATCTGTGGCTGGATTATCCCTCTCTTGAAGAAGAACTGGATATTGTGAGTAAAACCACCACAGCGCACTCCGAAACCATCCAGCCGATACTCACAGGAAAACAAATTATGGACTATCAGGAGCTGGTTCGGGAAGTTCCTGTACCTGACAGTGTATTGGAATATGCCGTAAAACTGGTTTCATTAAGCCGTCCGTCTAACCCCGATGCTCCCGAATTTGTAACAAAATACATCAGCTGGGGAGCCGGCCCGCGTGCTTCGCAGTATCTCATCATCGGTGGAAAGGCCCGTGCCCTGGCACATGGAAGGTATAATGTGACGGAAGAGGACATCCGTGCACTTGCCATCCCTGTACTCCGACACCGTATGGTCAATAATTACGCGGCAGAAGCTGAAGGGCTTACCGTCGTTGCTCTGATTGAAAAATTACTGAAGCATGTTTGACGGTAC
Source organism: Balneolaceae bacterium ANBcel3 (assembly GCA_030012235.1). Lineage (GTDB taxonomy): Bacteria > Bacteroidota > Rhodothermia > Balneolales > Natronogracilivirgulaceae > JASCXY01. The sequence continues at coordinate 11,963 of JASCXY010000067.1, forward strand.
CCTGAATCGTTTTGATCACATTCTGACCACTACGCCTGTACAAGCATGATGGACATTCAATTTGAAGGCTTTCAGAACAGCATCCCGGCCGTTTTATTTTCCTTCCTCGTCATATCGCTGGCCGGACTCTCCTTTTGGTCCTACTTCCGTTCAGGAGAATTATCTCCGCTATACCGGTCTCTGTTGATTTCAATCCGCTTCGTTGTTTTTCTTCTCCTTCTTCTTATTCTTTTAAATCCGATTTTTACCTTAAGAGAACCCTATACCGTTCCCGTCCATCTCTCCTACCTGTTTGATACAAGCCAAAGCACAACCATTGAAAAAGGATCCTACGACGGAGAAGAACGGTACCTTGAAGTTATAGAGCTGATCATTCCGCAGCGTCCTGAAATCCGGGATATGCTCAGAACGTCTTTTTTTGGTTTTGATTCCGAACTGGTCCCAAAAGAAGCTCCTCCGGAGGCGCAGCATCTGACCGGAAACAGAACCAACATCGACCATGCGTTAACACGTTTTCTGGATGAATATGAGGATCAAAGCGCTGTTGTTCTGGTGACAGACGGTATTGTTACCACGGGCCGTAATCCATCCGCGACAGCCGCCCGGTTACCGGTTCCGCTTTACATTGTTGGAATAGGTGACACCAGCCGGATCCATGATGTGGTGCTCCAGAATGTATCCAATCCTCCCGTTGCTTCTCTAAACAGCAGCATGAATGTCCAGGCAACCGTACTCATTGACGGATTTCCAAATCAGGACATTCCGGTTCAGCTCATGAAAGGCGAACAGGTTCTCGATGAGAAGGTCATTTATACCGAAGAAGAACGCTCATCGCAGCAGATTCGTTTTCAGCTGGAGTTTGAAGAAGAAGGACTGCAGCAGTACCAGATTCATATTCCGGAAGTTTCGGGAGAATGGACAACCAAAAACAATACCCGGGCGTTTTCTGTCGATGTACGGGATGACCGGCTTCGGATTCTTCACCTGGCATTTGAAATACATCCGGATGTACGTCACGTCCGTTCTTTCCTCCGTACCGATAAGAATGTCTCGCTTGAAGCACGTACCTGGGTAGAAGACGATCGCTATCTTGAGGGGGCTCTGCCGGATCGTCCCGATACCCTGGATCTGGTTATCTTGCATGGTTTCCCTCATCACAGCATGTCGGATGAAGATGCACGTGCG
>JASCXY010000068.1 GCA_030012235.1 Balneolaceae bacterium ANBcel3
ATAAACCGAATCAAGGTTCATAATGCTTAAAAGTTCAAAAACACAGCCTAATGCGGAGTTGAATGGGATCACCGCTGTTGGTGGCCTTGTCATGGGAGTAGCGCACTTATACATGAAGGGGAATATCAACATCGACCCGGATCCGGTCAGTGAAGCGCAGTTGGAAGAAGAAGAGGAAAAGTTCGAGCAGGGGAGGAAAAGCGTCGGACAGGAACTGCAGCGGCTTACCGATTTTGCGAATGCCAGGGAAGATGCAGATACAAGGGACATATTGAAAGCCCAGTATCATATCTTGCAGGATCCCGAGTTAAGCAATTCGGTGTATATGCTCATTCAGGAGAAACGTCTTCGGGCGGAAAAAGCCGTCTATGACTCCTTTCAAAAATATATCGATCTCATCAAGTCCACAGAGAAATCTTTTTTAGTCACACGTTTATCCGACTTACGGGATATCCGTGACCGGCTGATTCATAACATTCAGCAACTGGCGGTCATTGCCAATTTTGGTAAAGATGCCATTATGATTACAGAAGATGTATCTCCGCTGGAGGTGGTGAATTTTGCCAGAAACGGGGTCCGTGGAATAGTCTGCAACACGGGTGGCCTTACCTCGCATGCCTCCATTATTGCCAATGCTATGGGCATTCCGATGATCATTGACACAAAAACCGGAACTCGAATGGCAAAAGACGGGGACACGGTTATCATTGACGGAAAGCAGCAAAAAGTGATCTTCCGGCCCAGCCTGGAAACTATTACGTTTTACAGCAGGGATATTAAGAGAGACAAGGAAGAAGAAAGGCTGTTACGAAGTGTGATAGATAAGCCGGCGGAAACGCTTTGTGGACACAAAGTCATATTGCAGGCTAATATTGACTTTGAAGATGAAGTCCTTAATATCGAAAAGTTTCGGGCGGAAGGCATCGGACTGCTTCGAACCGATACATTGCTCATGAATTCCGGCCCGATCAGCATGGACAGCAAACGGCAGGAGGAGTTCTGCCAGACGGCGTTTGCCGGATGCGGTTCGGCTCCGGTCACCATCAGGCTCCTTGATGTCGGAGGGGATAAGGTGCTGGACTTCAAAACCAAAGAAGCCAATCCGTTTTTAGGTTGGCGGGGAGTGCGAGTATTGTTGGATCGCCGGGAAATGCTCCGAAGTCAACTGGAAGCTATATGCCGTGTAGCAGGCCAGTTTCCGGGGAGAACCCGTATTCTTGTGCCCATGATTTCCAATATTGATGAATATCTCGAAGTAAAATGGGAATTGGAGGAAACGCAAGAAAGTCTTCGAAGCCGTGGAGTTCCCGTAGACAAGAAAATCAAGATGGGTGTTATGGTGGAAGTCCCCAGTGTAGCACTTCAGACGGATTTATTTGCTGAATACGTTGACTTTTTCAGTATAGGAACGAATGACCTTACCCAGTATACAATGGCGGTTGACCGGGGAAACAACCTGATATCTACACTCTACCAGCCACTCCATCCATCGGTACTGCGACTAATCCTTATGACCGTCCAATCCGGAGTTGATAAAAATATCCCTGTATCCATTTGCGGTGAAGTATCTTCTGATCCATTTGCAGCTGTTGTATTAATAGGACTTGGAGTTAAAGAGCTAAGTATGACGCCCCGTCTGATTCCAAGGGTGAAGCAGGCTATTCGTGTGTATAAACTGTCAGAGATGGAGGCTGTCGCAAAAAAAATGCTTGAAAGCCGCTCTCCAAAAGAATCTGCAATGACACGCCGTGAATGGGAGGAGCGATTTAAGGAAATTCGGCGTAGTGATCGTATGCGTTTGGAGATCTAAAGGATTAAATCATGAAACAAATTATTACATCGCTCTAAAATATAGAGTGATGTAATGCTTATTTTTTTTACGCCTTGAACCGGTTATAGTTAGGATTATTGATACAAAAGCGCTTTTTGTTCGAAATAAATAAGGGCAAAATGATTAATGGGTTAAATAAGTTATATCCACAAGTAGTAGTATATAAAAAATAAAGGCAAAAACTTTATCTGTATTGAAGGATGTCTTATATTTTAGTGGTGTTCAAACCAAAACCTCTAAACATCATATGCTATGATCGAAAAAAAGTTCACCCCTAAAAGAACGATTTGTAAGGTTACTTTTCGTGTTCCTGACGACTGGGCAGAAAACGAAGTCTCTGTTGTAGGCGATTTTAATGAATGGGATACAGAAGCAAACAAACTCGAGCGAAAGAATGGATCCTGGGAAACCACCTTGCGTTTAACTCCCGAATCCGAATATCGTTTCAGATATTTAATTGATGGAGAGCGCTGGGCAAACGATGATTCTGCCGATGGCTATGCTTCCAACCCCTATGGAACAGAAGATTCTTTGCTGGTAGTAGGCAGCTGACAGAAGCTTTGTATTAAATATGTGTCAGAAAAAGGCTCCGGAAAAGGAGCCTTTTTTGTATCAGCTTTCTATAATATATTATATGTGATGCAAAACACGCGGTAATGCATGGATCATAGCTTAGGGTATAATAAATTCGTAATTAAATGATCCACCCTTTTTTCTATAACAGGTTTTATTTATTAATAATCGGATAAGGTGTTCAACGTAGCACAATTCGAGCGTTATCTAAAGACAGGATGGTTAGGCCGTCGCTTTTGGTACCTGAAGAAAATGGACTCAACCAACCGATATCTTCAGTCGTTGCCGGGAAATCGCCTCTGTCATGGATTGGTGTGTCTTGCAGATGAACAAACCCACGGCAAAGGACAGATGGGAAGAGACTGGTTGTCGGATCCCGGAGATAATCTTACTTTCTCTATTGTCATCAAACCGGGACATACGGTGCAACTGCAGTTTCTGGCGATGACGACCATGCTGGCTTTGCAAAAAACCATGATTGCCGCTACGGGGGGCAAACCCCTGCTTAAATGGCCGAACGATGTGGTGTGCGGTGAAAAGAAAGCGGCTGGAATATTGACGGAGTCCCGCTACAATGGACAGAAACTGGACCGCCTGGTTTTCGGAATTGGAGTAAATATCAACCAGGTACGTTTTCCGAAAAGCATCCGGGATAAAGCTATCTCGCTTTCAGAAATGTGTCATGGAAAAGAATTGGAAAGAGAGCTGTTTCTTGCCATGTATCTGAACCGGCTGGAACTCTCTTTGGCCAGGGCAATGGATGGCGAACAAGAGTTGCTCCTGTCTGTGAATAAAAATCTGGCAGGATATGGCAAATGGGTTTCAGTAGTGGTAAATGACCAACCGATGGATACTCCCGTCAAAATTTTAGGAGTGAATGAATTTGGACATCTCATGGTGCTTACAGCCGAAGATGATGTGCGGATTTTCAAAAAAGAACGTATTCAGATAATTGCAGACTCCGCTCATATGATTTCGTCCTGACCGTATGTTATTCTCGCCTTTGGTGCAATCCTGAAAAAAGTACAATAGCATTTCATCACCTTCTTGATATCTTTGTATCAAAGAAGAAAAGCCTGGATATGCCTTTTTCATGAATTTCGATAATGATTCTATTATATCACAAGCATCCCGGATCCTTCTTAATGCCGGTATCCAAAAGGGGAACGTTCTCGTAACAGGAGTAAGCGGCGGGGTGGATTCCATGGCATTGCTTCATCTGCTTGCAATTAAACTTGAGTATAAGGTCATTGCAGGCCATCTGAATTACGGAATGAGAGGGCAGGATTCTGATGAGGACGAAGCTATGGTGCGACGGTTTTGTGAACGTTATGAAATACCTGTTTATGTGATGTCTGCAAAAGAGGGGAAGCAAGGCATACAGGGAAACTTTCAGGACTATGCGCGATCGGTACGAAGGTCTTTTTTGATGGAGTTGTTTAAAAAATATGAAGCCTCGGCGATTGTACTGGCTCATCACAGAGACGATCAAATAGAGACCATCTTTCAAAAAATTCTGCGCGGAGCAGCTCCTGAATACTGGCAGGGTATGAGATTATCAAACGATGAGTGGATAAGGCCGCTTATTGAGATTCGGAAAAAAGAACTTGTTGCGTATTGTGAAAAATACGATGTCCCATGGCGTGAGGATGCTTCCAATAAAGGTACAGACTATGCAAGAAACGTATTGAGGAACAAGGTTTTTTCAGATTTAGATACGATGTTTCCGGGCTGGGAAACCAATGTTCTGGAATTAAACCGCTTTTCCAGACTTCATGAGCAGCTTTTGGATCAGGTATTGTCGGAAGTTCTTCTAAACAACACCGGGCACCATCAAAGCACATTAGATCGATCTCGATGGATGTCTATGGACGAAACGGTAAAAGCCGCGACCATCAGGCACTGGATAAAAAAAGAAACCGGGTTTATATCATGGACAAAAGGAATGTTCCGGTCACTGGAAGTTCTCAACAATCTGCAGTCCGGAAGTAGACTGGAACTCACAAAAGGACTTTCCATCCTAAGAGAACGAAGTCATTTTGTCATTACTGTGGATTCTGTCCCGGAAGATGGTAAAGAGGGTATTCCTGAATATATTCTGGATTTGCAATGTGACGGTAACGAGAAATCCGGACAGGCTGGCTATAAAAAAGACAACCTGTTTGTAATAACAGAAAACCCGAAAGAAATAGATGAATTGCTGTTGAAAAAAGACGGCTATAGGGGTCCGGATATCCGTTTACTCCAACTGAGGATAGATGCACTGCCCGGTGTAATTCGGCTTCGCAGATGGAGGCATGGCGACCGGTTCCAGCCACTGGGTATGCAGGGGACTCAGTGTGTATCGGATCATTTAACAGACAGAAAGGTTTCAGGAATAGAAAAAAAAGAAACTTTGGTGCTGGTTTCTTTTGATGATAACATTCATGCCGTTATATTTCCCAAACCTCTCGAAACGGGTCAGATAGGAAGCATAGCAGAGAACACGCGATGTGCCAAAGCAGGGGAGGAAGTACTTCAAATAAAAAGAACGTGACATGAGTTTTTATCAACCGGAATCAATTACTTGTAACGGATCTACATTTCGGCTCTTTATATCCAGGGAACAGTTAGAGTCCAGAATCGCAGCTCTCGCAGATGAAATTAATCGCGACTTTGCCGAAAAAAAACCCATCTTTATTGGAATATTAAATGGTGCCTTTATCTTTTTGGCAGATTTAATGAGGCATGTATCCATTCCATGTGAAGTAGATTTTTTCAAGCTCAGCAGTTATGGTGATGAAAAAGTTTCTTCCGGACGCGTAACCGAGTTAAAAGACCTGGATGCGGATATTCAAGGGAGGCATGTCGTTTTGATTGAAGACATCGTTGATACCGGCCTTTCCATGAAGTACATGATCAATCGACTAAATGAAAAGAAACCGGCATCGGTATCTGTGGTTACATTACTGCATAAACCAGATGCCTCGAGGCATGAAGTAGAGCTGGATTATATCGGGTTTGAAATTCCGACCTTGTTTGTTTTGGGTTATGGGATGGATTATGCTCAGGAAGGACGCAATCTGGCTCAAATCTATGTCATTGAAGAAGAGCCTGAAAACAACTCATAAAAATCCTTGTACTAAGGATTGAAATCAGGCAAGAAATCATGTATCTTTGTTGTTCTTAATCCGCATCTTTTCGTCTGCATACGAAAAGATGGTTTTGGAGAGATGGCTGAGTGGTCGAAAGCGGCACCCTGCTAAGGTGTTGAGCCCTTCACGGGGCTCCGTGGGTTCGAATCCCACTCTCTCCGCATAAAGCGGAATATCATGAACAGATCTCATGGTATTCCGCTTTTTTTATATTTGGATGTAGTGATCCGTATCACGTAAGGAGTTTGCGTATGTCTCATGGTTCCCGGCAACGCTTAGAAATAATCATGATTTAGTCTTAAAAAAAAAGTATATTTTCTCCCGAAATAGCCCGATAGGAAGAATTGGCAGACCGTTTATTGGGTTGGTGGTGTTAACATAAGGTTTTGCGGATCTGTGCCGAGGCATAGCCGATGATGCGATTTGGTCTAGCTTTTTGGCCTGGATTGCTATGGTGATACATTTTAGGACAGTCCTTCGGTATGGGAATATGTGAAGCCTCTGAAAATCATTTACGCTTAAAACATACGATAATCATTAGTTATTATGAGCTCATTTTCTAAAATCATTGTCTCTAAGTTTGGCGGAAGCTCCATGGCCGATGCGGTAGCCATGAAAAGAAGTGCAGAGATTGTAAAAAAGCAAAACAGCGCTGTTGTGGTAGTTTCCGCTACCTATGGGACCACGAATCTTTTGGTAGCAGCAGCCGAGAAAGCCGACAAAGGAAAGAGCGAACAGCTTGAACCTATCTTTAAAGAAATTCGGGAAAACCATAATAAAATTGCTGCAGACCTTAATGCCGATGCGTTTCTCCTTGAAGAGCTGAAAAAAATCTATAAAGAGATGGATACGGTGGCTCGTCAAATAGCTGCTGTGCGCCAGGCCGAAGGAGAAAACGTCGAAGAGGCCGAAGATATTGATCCGGATTTGATTGATCCTGAAAAACAACCAAAAAGGTCTTTGGAGCCGGATGAAAAACTGAGCACTGGTGAAATTCCAAGGCTGAAAGATACCTTTTTTGGACTGGGCGAACGCATGTCCAGCCTGCTTTTTACCCGATGCCTTCAAATCATTGGAGTGCCTGCTTCAACGTTCGATGTTGCAAAAGTAATGCGTACAGACGATCGTTTTTCCAGGGCCGTTCCTGTTTTCGATGCCATTGAACCACTGGCCCAGAAGTATTTATATCCCCTGATTTCGGGTGATAATGCAAAAACTATTGTAACCCAGGGCTTTATTGGTGCTACAGAGTCGGGTGTCCGGACAACGCTCGGAAGAGGTGGTAGTGATTACAGTGCAGCAATTCTGGCCTGGGCGCTGAATGCCGCTGAACTCGAAATATGGACCGATGTCGGCGGAGTAGCAACTACCGATCCCCGGATTACTCCGAATACCAAGCCTATTCGGGAACTTAGTTTTCAGGAAGCCGCTGAATTGGCAACGTTTGGGGCAAAAATTCTGCACCCATCCACGTTAATACCCGCTATTTGGAAAGAAATACCGGTGTATGTAGGTAGCAGTATACATCCCGATGACGGCGGCACCCGTATTTACAGAACGGTCGGGGAAGCTCCGTTGATTCGGGCACTCACGATTCGACGTAATCAAAGTCTGTTGACCATCACTACACCGGATATGTTAAATACCTATGGATTTCTTTACCGGGTATTTAAGCTATTCAATGATTATAAAGTGAGCGTTGATAGTATCACGACCAGTGAGATCAGCGTGGCTATGACCGTGGATGATGTAACGCTTAATAATACTGAGTTACTTGAGGCATTGGGAAAACTGGGACAGCTTCAAATTGAAAAAAGCTTTGATCAGGTTTCAATTATCGGGAATAATATTAATCACACCGCCGGACTGGCACAGAAAGTGTTTCAGGAGTTATCAGATATCAATGTTCGTATGATCGGACAGGGAGCCAGTAAACACAATTTCTGCCTACTTGTGGATGAGGGTAATGGTGAAGAAGCACTGAAAAGATTGCATAAAATACTCATAGAAAAAGAGGTTCAGCTATAATCCTTACGCAATCCATACTCAGTGGTTCCAATTTTATTTTTCCTTAATCTGTTTTTTTCGGTTTAATTAATTACATTACTATCATAAACTCTTAATCATCTGGGGTTTATTTGAGATGGTCATGCGGAGAGGGGTTCGTTGAAAACTCCGTTAGATGATTTCAATAGAAAGGTAAAGGTCAGGTTTTTCGGGTGCAATCAACGTCAGGGGTTGTAAAGACTAAGCATTCGAACCTTGTGCAGTGGTGATAACAATCATCATATACAGAAAGAGTAGTGTAAGTAAATGCTTCTGTGTGAATGCAGTGATCGTTTGATATGAAACCCGAGCACATCTGTTTTGTTGTCTGTATTATCTGTCTTTTCTGAAGAACATCTGGATTTGAGTTGAGATGTATTAGAAATGTTGTTTTTTGCTGAAAGATAACAGCTATTGATAGGTGGGATATTTAACTGGTACCGTCGTATACAGGCGCTTTGGATGTTTTTCGGGTTAGAAAAGGGATGTAGGTATCTCTAAATATCGGCGTTCAAACTGAAAACGGGTGAAAACCCACTCTTGAATCCAAATAGATACAAATCAAACGATATGAAACACATTTTTACGATTTTTCTGCTGGTTTCATTGCCTTCTCTGCTTTATGCGCAGTCTTTTTCGGTCAAGGTCAATGCAGGTTCAACCGGATTTGGGCTGGAAGCGGTAATGCAGGTTCATGAAACTGCAAACGTACGACTTGGAGGTAATTTTTTTTCTTTTTCATATTTATATGAATCGGATGATGAGTTCGATCTGGATGCCGATCTGAGTTTGGGTATGTTTACCCTTTTGATGGATTATCATCCGTTTAAAAGTGCCTTCAGGCTAACCGGTGGACTGGTTTATAATAATAATTCGGTGAATGCCGGTTTGATCCCCCAAAAATCCTACACTGTCGGTGGCGATGTGTACAGGCCGGAAGAGTTGGGCAACCTGGATGCTGAGTTTTCATTTAATAAAGTTGCTCCGTATGTAGCTCTGGGTTTTGGTAACCCATTTTCAGGTTCGCGCTTTGGCCTCAGTACAGATATAGGCCTGATTTTTCAGGGATCTCCCAACGTTGGAATGGAGGCGGAAGGGCTCCTTATACCTTCTGCAGAACAGGCTCCCATCCTTGAAGATAATGTCAGCTGGGCAAATCTGTATCCTGTTTTCACCCTCTCGTTTCATTATCGGATAAATTAATTCATCCAAATTACACTTATTATGAAGAAATCATTTAATAAACGGCCGGTAGCATATGTGTTGCTTAGCCTATTTGTCCTGACTCTTTTGTATGTTCCCGCATGCGATATTACAGATCCGACCGAGGGAATTAAAGTGATTTTGAATACCAAAGAAAGGACCTCGACCGTATCTATGGTTTTCAGAGATGCACATACCAATGAACCGGTTGGATTCAATGGAGAAACCACGGTTCATGTGACCGTAAATGGTCCGGATAGTGATAAAGTTATTGATTTGCTCAACAGAGAGAAAACATCCTTCCAGGCTGCAAAAGGATTTTTATCGTTTGCATTACTGGATGAGGTGGTTCCTGATGAGCAGAATCCTCTTCAAATCACCGTGGTTGCCCGTGCGGATGGCTATATAACTACATCTGTACCCATTACCATTAATCAGGAAAAAGCAACCCCCGTGGATGTCATTATGGTGAATGCGTCCAATCCACCCAAAGGGGTGACAGGAAATGTAAATGAGTCGATTGGTGAGGCCGATAACCAGGGAAACACGGCTTCTGACATTTACTTTGAAACCGACTCGGATCAAACGACAAACTCACGGGCATCTTTCAGGATCAGAGAAAACTCCCGGATTACAACGGCAGACGGACAGCCGCTGCGAGGCGAGCTTCGGTCATCGTATCATTTGTTTAACAGCCGTGATAGTGAATCCCTTCAAAGCTTTCCGGGTGGATTTTCGGTACAGGTTGAGGATGCTCCAAACGGATCTGATCGGGTTTTCTTTACCACAGGTGGTTTTACTTCGGTAGAAATATCCGATGAGAATGGAAATCGTGCACGGAATTTTGACCCCCCGATCGAGGTATCCATTGAACTGGATTCAGAAGTTCGGGATCATCAGAATCAGGAAGTACAAGCCGGAAATACGGTTCCAATTTGGAGTTATGACGACGAAACCGGCACGTGGACGTTTGAAGGGGATGCGGAAGTTGTTCAGGGAGATAATGGAAACCTTGAAGTAAACTTTGAAGCATCGCACCTTTCCTGGTGGAATATAGACTGGTTTGGCGATGCCTGTTACGAAGGAGTTCGTGTAAATCTGATCGGAAACAACAGTCAGCTCAGAGGAAGATTGCTTAGAGCAGACAATGGTGCCTTTTTGGGCTGGGCAGCCAGCCGGCAACTGCCGGGAGTTCCCAACTTCATTCAGTTTTTGTGGGCGCCACGTGATGTCCCGGGAATTTTGGAACTGTATGACATGAACGAAAATCTGGTAACAACTGTGGATCTTCCCCAATTGTGTTCAGAAGTTCCGGTGGATGTAACGCTTGGAACCACCTCCGAAATTACGGTTACTTTCCGTGGCAGAGGTGTCTGTGACGGATCCGATGTTGAAGTCAGACCCAGTTTTCCTGCGTATTACCGCCCGGCTTCCGGCGGACAATGGGTTTCAGCCGGTACGGTTTCTGAGGGTGAAATATCTATTACACTTCCATCACAGGGTAACTATTTCTTTGGTGCCTATTACGAAGATGACTGGTACGATTATCTTCTTGATTTGACTACTGCAGAAGATGGACAATTATATGAGGAAATAATCGATTTGCCGGATCATATATGTGACGATTTATAAAACTTGATCAAAAGGTAAAAAAGCCGGTATGCGATGCTCCTTGGAGCCCGTATATCGGCTTTTTTTTGATATAATGACATTTTTTCTGATTTTCTGTTAATGTTTGGTTGATTTTATTCCAAAAAAAGGTTCAATTTGTTGGATAAATAGTTAAATCATATATATTTTCAAGTATTGTAATCGGGTTATTGTGTAAAAAAGGCTTATAGAGGCGAGGTTGTATAACAGACATGTCTCAATAATCATTTGCACTGTCTCTTCTGTTTCATCATCTAAAAAAAAGAAACTATGGCACACCATTCAAACCATTCACAACTTTTTTATCCAGGTGTACTGTTGGCACTTGCTATGCTTTTTAGTGTATCTGTACACAGTACAGCACAGGCATCATCCTCGGATTCGGAGTATAACAGGTGGAGTATTCAGCTTCATGCGAATAACTTCCTGGCCAATACAGAACATACATCCACGTTGTTTTTAGGAAGAGCGGGTGCTGATTCCCGGCTTTTTAATCCTGGTGGTGGTGTTGCTTTTGAATTTGCGTTGTCTCCGTCACTTGCTCTAAAAGCAGAATATAATTTCTCTTTAATTGAAAATGCATCGGATGCAGCCTCTTACCGTAATCAGTATCATGGAATTAGCCTCGGTATGAATGTCTATTTCATGGAATTGTTTAATATGAGTTGGGCTGAAAATATTGTAAATCCCTATTTCTCGGTCTTTGGTGGACAAAGTTACAATGATTTGACCAATATGCAGGGGATTCCGGCAAAAGGCGATTGGGCAACACACTATGGAATTGGTTTTGGTTCCCGTTTCCGACTTGCTGAACGGATTGACTGGACATTGGGATATAAATTGAAGCTCTTCAATCATAGTGGGATAATTGATGGTGGAGTTGTACCTACGGTACGTTCAAACCAAGATCACCTCTCTGGTTTTACTACAGGTATTTCCTTTAAGTTAGGTAGTACAGAACGCCCTCACGCGCAATGGTACACCTCGGGCGTAGAAGCAACGCTTATTTTACAACAAATTGAAGAACTGGCACTTTCAAAGGATGCCGATTTTGAAGCATTCCAAAGAAGGCTTGGACAGCAGGATCAGCAGCTCCAAATGCTGGAAGAGCGGGTAGGTGATGATGCCGCAAGCAGCAGTGATCTTCTTCATGCCATGTCTCTGATTGTGGAGCTTGAAAAGAAAGTGGCTCGCCTGGAAGAAAAGCTTGAAGAAGGGGTCGTTCCCAAGCCTGAAGTTGAAGAACCTGTTCAAAGAGAAGAACCGTCTATCCAGGATGGAGATGACCGGTCGGCAGGTTTTTATGTCCAGACTTTTGCAAGTAATCAACTTGAACCCGCTGAAAGAGCTCTTGAACGAACGGTAAGAGGTTTAACCGATCAGGGAGTAAGCCAGGATTCGTATCAGGTTCATATATACCGGCTACCAAGAGGCTTGTATGCCGTTCAAATTGGGCCTTATGACAGTGCACAACAAGCACGAAGTATGCTGGAAGCAGCACTGCGTGTATTTGATGACGCCTATATTCATAACCGCCGGGCGGACTGATGGATGTTGGCCGGTAGTGGCCAGGTAATACTATAAAAAAAGGCACGATATGAACCCATATCGTGCCTTTTTCTTTTGTGAAAAATTCCAGCGTTAGAAATCACTCAGGTCTTCTTCATCTAAAGGAATCATCGAACGGGCTTTATCCTCAATACTTTTTTTCCCATTCTTGACGGGCTTAAATACCTGCTTCGGGTGTCCGTTGCTTCCATTTTTGTGCCTGTTGGTCAAGTGATTATGAGGCTTGCTTGAGTAGAAACCATTTTCAGGCCCTCCGTTTGAAGAAACACCGGCATGGGCGAACGAACCATTAGTTGAACTGGTAACCTGCATTTCACCAGAGTCACCGACCATTGCAATAAGCTCACCTACCATTCTTTTTAACTCCTCGGCCTGAGAGGATAACTCCTCAGAGGCACTCGCGCTCTCTTCAGATCCCGATGCATTTCGCTGTACCACTTTATCCATTTCAGCCATCACATCGGTTAGTTCGCGAATTCCGTTGGCCTGCTCCTTGGAAGCCGCTGATATTTCAACGACAAGGCCCCCTACCTCGGTTACACTATTTTTTATCTCATCTAAATGCTCAGAGACTTCTGATGCTACTTTAGCACCACCTTCTGTATTTACCTGAGATTGTTCAATCAGGTCTGAAGTGGTTCGTGCCGCTTCGGCACTTTTCTGTGCAAGATTACGCACTTCTTCGGCCACAACGGCAAATCCTTTGCCCGCCTCACCGGCCCGTGCCGCTTCCACCGCCGCATTCAATGCCAGAAGGTTTGTCTGAAACGCAATGTCATCAATGGTCTTGATAATTTTGGACATCTCTTCCGAAGAACTCTTGATCTCTGTCATGGCCCGGTTCATTCGCTCCATCGCATCCATGCCCTTCTGTACACGAGGCTGTGTTTCCGTCATGGCTCGTTCCGCCTGGCTTGCATTTTCGGCGGTATTTTTGGTTTGGGAAGACATCTCTTCCAATGAAGAGCTGGTTTGCTGCAGACCGGCCGCCTGTTCACTGGCACTTTCCGACAGATCCTGGCTGGACCCGGAAAGTTGTGCTGCCGAGGCGTTCACCTGTTCCGCTCCGCTGATCAATCCTTCAATCAGGCGCTTGCATGCGTTGGTAATATTATTACTTATTAACCAGCCTAA
>JASCXY010000069.1 GCA_030012235.1 Balneolaceae bacterium ANBcel3
TTATTAATTTAATCCACACCACTGCACTTATAGATACAGTGAAAAAAATCGCAGCAAAGTTTAACTACTGCAAAGTAGACGAACGGTTTTAATCGAGTCTCCAAATTATTCACCTCTCTTTCAAAATCTTCACCGAAATGCGTATGGAGCTCTCTTTTCGTTTTATCCTGCCTCCGCCTCTCATTCCTGCGTAATCACACCTCTTTTCTTTCAGAGGGATCTCTCAAGCGTCCTTAAAATAAAAAAGGCTTGCAATCCAATGGATTACAAGCCTCGTAGTGGCGGGGGCAGGATTTGAACCTGCGACCTTCGGGTTATGAGCCCGACGAGCTACCAGCTGCTCCACCCCGCAGTTGCAAGAATATAAATATACCGATATTTCTTTCTTTTGTCAAGGATCATCTTTATTTAACGAGGGTTTTGCCGTTTAACTTCTATAAGCAGTGCTTTTGCTTCTATTCTTCTGTTCAATTCCTGCTTTTTACGTTATTTTTGCTCCTGTACACCGTTTTTGGTAGCTTGTTATGTCCTTTTTCTCACAGATTCACTGAATAATCAAAGATTTATATGTCAAAATATCAGCACATAACCCCCTCCAATGTAAGAGAGATTCTGAGCAAGCATATCCTGACGGACGGTATGGATATGGTACTCGACCTGCACAAAAGCAAAGGCCCCTATTTGTATGATGCGAAGGAGGGCCGTAACCGGCTGGACTTTTTTACGTTTTTTGCATCCAACCCTCTGGGCATGAACCATCCAAAGATGGTTGACGACAAGGAATTTCGCGAAAAAATCGGTTTTATTGCCCTTCAAAATCCGTCTAATTCTGATATTTATACACAGGAAATGGCGGAATTCGTGGATACATTTTCCCGAATCGGAATTCCGGAGTACCTGCCTCACGCATTTTTTATTGCAGGAGGAGGCCTTGCTGTTGAAAACGCACTGAAGGCGGCCTTTGACTGGAAGGTTCAAAAGAATTTTCAGAAGGGATACCGTACGGAAAAAGGACATAAAGTGCTTCATTTTGTGGAAGCTTTTCATGGCCGGACAGGCTACACCATGTCCCTTACCAATTCACAGCCGGTCAAAGTGAAGTATTTCCCGAAGTTTGACTGGCCCAGAGTGACTAACCCCAAGATGTTTTTCCCTATGGATGCCGAAAACACCGAACGGGTAATCGAGCACGAACAATTGGCCATACGCCAGGCTCAGCGTCACTTTGAAGAGAACAAAGATGATATCGCAGCCATCATTATTGAACCGATTCAGGGAGAGGGAGGCGACAACCACTTTCGGCCTGAGTTTCACCAGGCACTTCGCGATTTGGCCGATGAACATGAAGCCCTTCTCATCTATGATGAAGTTCAGACCGGCGTTGGTATCACCGGAAAGTTCTGGGCACACGAGCATTATGTAAAACCGGACATTATGGCGTTCGGGAAAAAGGCGCAGATCTGCGGTATGCTGGCCGGGAGACGATTGGATGAGGTAAAAGACAATGTATTTACCGTGGATTCCCGTTTGAATTCCACCTGGGGAGGCACACTGGTGGACATGATCCGCTTTACCCGGTATCTGGAAGTGATCCAAGAGGATCAGCTGGTTAATAATGCAGAGGTTCAGGGGGCCTATCTGCTTAAAAAAATCGAAGAGCTGACCAGCGAGTTTGATTTTCTGCATAATGCGCGTGGAAAAGGATTGATGTGCGCATTTGACTTTAAGGATCCTGAGGTACGCTCAACCTTTATGAAACGGATTTATGCGAATGGCGTTACGATCCTCCCCAGTGGAGCATCCACCGTTCGTTTCCGTCCACCATTGACCATAGAGAAAGCCCCTATTGATGAAGGAATGGAGATTTTCAGAACCTCTCTGAAAGAGACGTGGGAAGCATCTCCGCTGCTCAAATCGAAATACAAATAACCTGCCGTTTATGCAGGATGGAAGTGACTATATACGTTCACTTCCGTCCTGCCCTATTTCTTTTTCAGCAGAATCGTCGACCGAATGAATTGAATCAGCAGAGTATTTTGTGAACCTCAGGCAGACGAATAAGCTCCACCTGAAACCCCGGTTCTGCATCTACACTACATTTGCTGCAGAAATGGCACTCGGCACGACCTCTTCATAGATAGAAGCCAGTTTGGAAACCGGTATACGGGCAAAGTCTTCCAGTTTGAGTTCGTTTCCACCCACCGTTCCAAGATGGTACGCCGGGATGTCGTTGCTTCTGAAATGCTCTTCGACGGCTTGTCTTTCTGAGGGCGATACCGTTATAAGAACTCCAGATTGAGCTTCACTGAATAGCATTTCTGTGGTACTCTGACCCGGAAGATTGAGCTGAATTTCAGCTCCCATTCCTGAAAAGATAGCCTTTTCCATTAATGCCACCGCAAGACCACCGTCAGAGAGGTCATGTGCCGATACGATCATTCCTTTCTGAATCGCCGATAACAGAGATTTCTGCAATGCAGACTCAAACTCCAGATCCAGATCCGGCGCATCTCCCGCGGTCACATTGTGTATAAACGAAAGAAACTCACTTCCGTCGATTCCACTTCGCGGTGCTCCAATATAGAGAATATGATCGCCCTCTGACTGAAATGCGGAGGGGGTCAGATCTTTCTCTACATCCTCAATCAAACCAAGCATTCCAATAACCGGCGTCGGGAAAATGGCGGCATTTGGATTCTCATTATAAAAGCTCACATTACCACCGGTTACCGGGGTGTCAAAAATCCGGCAGGCATCCCCCATTCCCCCAACAGCCTCCGTGAAGGTCCAGTAGACTTCCGGCTTGTAGGGATTACCGAAATTCAGGCAATTGGTAATCGCCATTGGTTTGGCACCTGAACAGACGACATTTCTGGCGGCCTCTGCCACGGCAATCTGCCCCCCTTTTCTTGGATTCAGATACACATATCGCCCATTACAATCTGTGGATACCGCCAGTGCCTTTTTCGAACCTTTGACGCGGACAACACCGGCATCCGAAGGTCCCGGCCCCATCACCGTATTGGTACGAACCATGTGATCATACTGCTCATATACCCATCTTTTGGACGCGATATTTGGAGATCCAAGTAATTTTAACATGGTTTCTTCCGGATCATCCACATCCACAAACTCCGACAAATCGGTTCGCCCGGTTTTCTCCAAATACTCCGGCTTACTCGTTTCACGATAATAGACAGGAGCTCCGCCACCCAGTACCAGGCTATAAGCGGGGATGTCGGCTTTCACTTCGCCATCCCGGATATAGGTTACATTTCCATTTTCGGTCACTGTTCCGATCACTACAGCATTCAGATCCCATTTGGCGTATACATCCATCACTTCCTGCTCACGGCCTTTTTCCGCGACGATCAGCATACGCTCCTGACTTTCAGAAAGGAGGATTTCGTAAGCGCTCATATCTTCTTCCCGCAGCGGAACTTTATCCAGGTCGATTCTCATTCCTGTTTCAGACTTCGCGCTCATCTCTGAGCTTGAACAACTAATTCCAGCCGCTCCCATATCCTGAATACCCACCACTGCACCCGTTTTCAGGGCTTCAAGAGATGCTTCAAGAAGTAATTTCTCTGTAAACGGGTCACCTACCTGTACACTGGGACGCTTGGCTTCACTGGCCTCACTAATTTCTTCCGATGCAAATGTAGCTCCATGAATACCGTCTCTTCCGGTAGATGCTCCTACGATCAGCACGGGATTACCTACACCTTCGGCAATCGCCGAGGCGGTTTCACCGTGCTTTACCACACCCACGCTCATGGCATTCACCAGCGGATTGCCCTCATAGCTTTTATCGAAATAAATCTCACCGGCAACCGTCGGAACACCAAAGGAATTGCCATAGTCTGCAATTCCACGAACCACCCCATCCAGCAAATACCGGACCCTCGGCTCAGACATGGAGCCAAAACGAAGTGAGTTGAGTGCAGCTATCGGCCGGGCACCCATGGTAAAAATATCTCTGTGAATACCGCCAACACCCGTTGCTGCTCCCTGATATGGTTCAACCGCCGACGGATGATTATGGCTTTCAATTTTAAACGCACACGCCAAGCCGTCTCCAATATCTACCAGCCCTGCATTCTCTTCTCCGGCACCCACTAAAAGATTTTGCCCGCTTCGGGGCAGTGTCTTTAAAACGGCAATGGAGTTTTTATAGGAACAATGCTCGCTCCACATCACGGAATAAACACCCAGCTCGGTAAATGTAGGTGTTCGCCCCAGGTAATCACATATTTTTTCGAACTCTTCATCGGTGAGCCCGTGTTCACGAGCCAGTTCAAGGGTTACTTCCGGTTCTGAATATCTCAGATTAGACATGATATTGAATGGTTCAGTTTGGTGTGGTTAGGTAGTCTGTAAGTTCAGAAAAGTGACTGAATTGAATATCTGCTTCCGCCCGGGCCGGATCTGTATGCTCCTCCGGACAGTACCAGGCTGTTTTCCAGCCACTTTCAGATCCGCCAAGGATATCTGATGTATAAGAATCGCCAATATACAACATTTCACGGGATTCATAGCCCGCTTTCCCGGCAGAATATTCAAATATACGAGAATCCGGCTTCAGATATCCGGCCTCTTCAGAAATTATCAGGTGTTTTGCATATCTGTGCAAGGAAAAAAAACGAAATTTTTCTTCTTGTATTTCAGTAAACCCATTGGTCATGATCCCAATATCGTAATGCTCCGATAATGCTACAACCGACTCTCTGGCATCATCCATCCATTCCCAGTATCGTTTGTAGTAATCCATGTACACCTGGTCTGCTTCCCGCCAGTCATCGAGTGTGACCCCCACTTTGCCAAAAGTAAGCTCCATTCGAAGCTGCTTTAGTTTAAGTTTGTCAACATCACCGTCACGGTACTTCTTCCACAAATCATCGTTAACACCGGCATAGGCCTGAGCAAAAACTTTTGGATCCGCGAGGTGCTGAACGGCCGGAAAATGCGACCACATATCCATGATCGCCTTGTTTTGAGCTTTTTTATGATCGATAAGCGTATCGTCCAGATCAAAAAATATGCTTTTAATTTCCTTTTTTTCTTTTTTCCCGAGTCTCGAAATAAACATGTAAGACATTGACTTTTTTAGGAGAACACAAAACAGCTACCCGGAAACAGCGGACAGCAAATGACAGATAAAACGATAAAATAAGAGGTTATGCAACCTTTCCATAAAAAAACTATCTTTATAATCTCATTTTAACCACTCATTAAGAACTTGCCAGATCAAACGAAGTACATTATGGCTTTGATACCTTCCAAAATGATCGAAACTGGTACCCCGGCACCCGACTTTTCTCTGCCTGATCCCTTTGGGAATATCCATACAAGGGATAAACTTACCGGAAAGCATGGCCTTCTGGTCGTTTTTTATTGCAATCATTGTCCCTATGTGAAGCACATACGAACGGTTTTCTCCAGGGTCGCGGGCGAGTATATGAAGAAAGGGATAGGGGTGGCAGTCATTAACTCTAATGATGCTGTGACCCATCCTGAAGATGCTCCGGATAAAATGGCCGAAGCCATTGCAGAATACAACTACCCGTTCCCCTATCTTTATGATGAAACCCAGGAGGTGGCCCGGCGTTTCGACGCAGCCTGTACGCCTGATTTTTTTCTATATGATCCTGATTTGCGACTGGCTTACCGTGGCCAGTTTGATGGCAGCCGGCCTAAAAATGAGATCCCGGTTACCGGGCTGGATCTGATCGAGGCCATGGATGCCCTTTTGTCCGGAAATAAGCCGGATCCGAATCAAAAGCCGTCTATCGGTTGTAATATTAAGTGGAAACCGGATTAACTACACATGGGACGCTTATCCAAACCGGAGCGATATGAGGCCATTACGCAGTTCCCCAATGTATCCATCCGAAAAAACTATCGGGATGGAGATTACTCGGATCTGAGGGGAAACTGGCATTCGGTGTTTGGGAACAATCAGCCCATCACGCTGGAGCTGGCTTGCGGAAAAGGCGATTACGCCATTGGGCTGGCTCAAAAGTATCCAAACCGGAACTATATTGGGATAGATATCAAAGGCGACCGCATCTGGAAGGGAGCCACCCAGGCCCTGCAACTGGACCTCAAAAATGTCCACTTTTTACGAGCCCGCATTGACCACCTCTGTAATTATTTTGCTCCCGGAGAGGTATCTGAAATATGGATTACTTTTCCCGATCCGTTCCTGAAATCACACAGGAAAAGAAAAAGGCTTACCCATCCTGTATTTTTAAAACGTTACGCCCGGGTTTTGAAAAATGGGCATTCGATCCATTTAAAGACAGACAGTGAACGCCTCTATCTTTTTACGTGTTCGGTTGTACATATGTATGGTTTGCCTGTCGTAAATAAAATCAATGACATATACCGTACGGAACAACTTTCAGAGGACTTGTCGATCCAAACCTACTATGAAAAAAAGCATCTGGAACACGGCGCTGTAATCCGATACCTTTGCTTTCAGCTTAACGAGCATATTTTCCAGCCCGTACTTCCGGAGATTGACGATCTGGATTAATCTCAAAACACAGCTTTCATCATGTTTAAACTCTTCCCCGGCATATTACCTGTTATTGGCTGGTTTTTGCTCATCTTATCAACCAGTCCTTTCTCTTTTGCATCTGATCAAGACGAACCTCAGGCCCTTTTTTACTTCTCCGCGCATACATCCTCAGCACAAACCCTTGCGGATGATGGAGCCCGGGGCATCGAAATCAACCGCTCTCTGCTGGAAGCCGGTTTTTATATAGGAGATCCCATCATCGTCGACGGGCGGACCTACCTTGTTTCAGGAATAGATTCTTTCATGGAAAACCAATATTCGGTTCGTGCCTACGAAGATAACCGTCCTCACTCGTACATCACGTTCACGTACAGTAATGGTAAACTCCTCGGAACCATTTTCAAGGGTACTTCTGAAGAAAATAAACAGATAAAACCCACCGGGATCCGGTATAAAAAAGCCTTTGATACGGTACCGGATCATGTAATTGTTCCCATCAACCGTGATGATGAGCTGCCGCCTGCCTGTACCTCAGAGCTTCAAACAATCCCAACGGATCCGGAGCGCTCTTCTTCGGTTATGAAAAGCTCCTCCAGGCATAGGAGCAGTTTCAGCTCTTTTACCCCTTTTGATGTCGAAAGATCTATATATCAGCAGAGTGAATCCGGTTTTTCTGTACCCATTGACGTGATGATTATGTACACCGAAGAGGCCAGAGAATATGCTGAAGAAAGAGAGAACCTGGGAAGTATGGATGTCCTGATTGGCCAAATGATGAATAATTCCCAGCTGGCACTGGACAACAGCCAGGCCGGAATTCAGCTGCGAGTCGTAAAAGTGTATGCTACCGACTTCCAGGAAGACCCCGAGGACATGGCCAGCGATCTTCGCCGAATCACTGCTTCAAGTACGTTTAATCCGTTTGATGACGAAGACGACGACGATCCAACGTATGCCGGCTATATTGAACATATTCACGATCTGCGTGATGATGCCGGAGCAGATTTGGTATCCTTGCTCAAGATTGATAACAAAATGGGAGGTATGGCCTGGACACCGGTATCTTTTACACGTACCCCAACTCCTGAATACGGCTTTTCAGTCATTCGTGTTCAACAAGCCGCAACAAGCTTAACATTTATCCACGAATTAGGCCACAATTTGGGATTGGTTCACAGTCGCATACAAGAACGATCCAGGGCCTCTGTATTCGGTGGTCTCTTTGACTATGCGACAGGGTGGCGTTTTGAAGTATCTGATACCAGCTACGCCACCGTTATGGCTTACCGAGAACAGGAAAATCCAAGCGCGCAAATTCCATATTTTTCTGATCCCTTCCATGAATTCAAAGGCCACCCACTGGGATCCTACCATCCCCCTCATGGTCCCTCTGATAATGTCCGGGCCTTGAAACATACCCGGCATTTTATTACCAACTTCCGGCCCAGTATCCAGGATCCACCACAATGGACGGTCCCCACATCGCCCATCGAAATAATTGCTTCTGATAACGGAGAAACAGAATTACTGCTCAATATCTCTAATGCCGGTGAAAGCCTGCTTTACTGGACGGCGAACATAGCATATTCTCCTTCGGCTATTGCAAAAAATTTACCGGATAACTCCACTATATCAGAGACCGGCAACATTGACAGGCCGCCCATGTATACCGGAAATCCGTATCTAACGCTGAATGATGAGCGTATCATTTTTTCTGAACACTCTCCCGATTATCGCCCTGAACCCTTGTTTTCAAAAAAAACCGCAAATACAGCATCTGAAGCGGCTTATACGGATCGGCGTATTTTATTTGAAACCGATTTCAGTGATTATCCAGCCGGAACAGAATATCATATTCACGATGAATGGAGCGCCATTCCCAGGGACAGTTCCTTTACCTTTTCTATAGCCGAGCCCGGTTATCTGCAGCTTTCCCACAACCCTATGGGTGACGGTGTTACATACGGTGTCCGGTCACCGTTCATGGGTCCTCTTCTGCCACAGAAGTACTCTTTGTCCATGCGTATGCGACTGGATCTTCCAGAGGAAGCCCGATTTGGAGTTCTCATTGACCAGCCGACACAAAACCTGCCAACAGCTCAGATTCTTTTTACCGAAGAAAACCTTCAGATCCTAAACGGAAGGGGATCAAATATGATAACCATACCCGATACATGGACATCCGGAGAGTTTTTTGATTTTGATATGGAAATAAAGCCTTATGAAAAGGTAATCCGCTATTACATAGATGGTTCGTTGGTATTCGAAGGAGATGTTTTTGGTGGCGAAGCACCTGAAACCATTCAGTTTCTAATTGCAAACGCTAGCGAGGGCTTCAAAGCAGACATCGACCACGTTTCTGTTTACGCTCTTGCACCTTCATCCAGTCCGCAGTTTTCGTTCCGAAGACCCTCCGGAGCTGTTTTGCCTGGAAACAGCGAAGATTTCCACCTTAGGATTTTCACCGATGGCCTTCCACCCGATACCTACGAATTTGATCTTGAGTTTTCTACCAACGATCCCCTTGCAAGTGAAGTAAGCATTCCGGTGCGCCTGCATGTCGAACAAAGTACCCGCGCAGATAACCTCCCGGACATACCACAAACGGTTCAACTGGAACAAAACTACCCAAATCCATTTAACCCGGCTACCCAAATCCGCTTTGCGACTCCGGAAGAAACCCATGTCCGCCTTGTGGTGTATACCCTTCTGGGACAAAAAGTGGCTACGCTTGTGGATGACGTCCGCTCGCAGGGATGGCACACCATTCCTTTTGACGCCTCTGCATTATCCAGCGGAGTATATATGTACCGCCTGGAAACCGATCTTCGCACCAAAACCAGGCAAATGACGCTGATTAAATAAGGAAGTTTTTCCTAACGGTAAGTGCACTTTTTAATATGCTTCAAGCAATGATGAGCTTTTGAGTGCAAACGTGCCTTACATTTCATTCAGGTCTGAAGAGAAACGTAACCTATGACACTGAAGCGTCCCTAACCTTACATGTAACTCATGAGGATAAGTTGCAGAATAGGTGCGGTTTGTCCCTTACCAGGCAAACCCCAGCACCCTGCATTATAGCGCCTTACCCCTATGTCATTGTTTTACTTGATCATCCCTAAAAGGATTCTTACCTTGGACAGGGTATAGCAAGAGCTCATTCAAATAAAGACCTTCTTTTTTTATGCGAACACAAGCTACTACCCTTCATCATACAGGTCGAAAAATACTTCATAAGTTCTCAGCCTTATTCCTGATGGCCGGATTTATTGCCGTACCGGCCCTTGGTCAGGAGAACTTTTTTGCCGGAGGATCCGGAACCATTGATGATCCCTGGCACATTGAAACCATAGAACAGTTACAGCATATTTCGGAAGACCTTGAAGCACACTATATCCTCATCCAGGATATAGATGCTTCCGTTACTTCCGGGTGGAATAACGGTGCCGGATTTGATCCTATCGGTGTTTACGATGGAACCCATGCAGGAGCAGATAATGTTTCCTTTATGGGAACACTGGACGGAGACGGCCATGTCATCAGCGGGCTAACCATAAACCGGCCGAATGAAGATGGAGTCGGTTTATTTGCGCGTACCAATAAATATGCCCATATCAAGAACATCCAGCTGGAAAATGCAGATGTCACCGGAAACGCACGAACCGGAGCAGTGGTTGGTTTTAATGGAGGCCTTATATATCAAGTAGGGGTATCTGGCTCGGTAATGGGGGGCAACGACATGGGATTGATCTCCGGAGTCAATGCCCTGGTTATTGACCAAAGCCAGGCCTACGGCGAAGTTACTGCTTTGAACCGTGCTGGTGGAATCACAGGGCTTAACTGGGGTGAAGTATATGACTCTGAAGCCCATACAGAAGTCTACGTTCATCAGGCAGAGGCCGGTGGCCTGGCAGGTGTAAATACCGGACTGATTCGATTCTCACACGCATCCGGAACGGCCACTGCCGAACAAAATGTGGCCGGAGGTCTGGTTGCCACTAACAACGGCGAAATTCAGGATTCTTATGCAACCGGAGACGTTCTGGCCGTGGATCAGGTTGGAGGACTTGCTGGGATAAACGGACCGGGCAATAGCATCATCAATTCCCATGCAACGGGAAATGTGACCGGAAATATTGCAGTTGGAGGACTGGTCGGTTTTAGTGATGTGTATGGAACCATTCAGGTCTCTTTTGCCGATGGAGATGTAACAGGAGAAGGAGCTGTTGGAGGCCTGGCCGGCTTTATGGATGGTACCATCATAAATTCTTATGCCCGTGGAAATGTCAATGGAGGCAGCGAGTTTGGTACCGGCGGACTCGTTGGAACCTTTACCCCTGAAGGCTTCAGTTTCTTTTCAATGCGCCCGGATGAATCAGAAACTCCTGAAATCAATCATATAGAAGAACATGCTTTGCAGGAAGAATCGGATCAAGCCCATGAAGCTCAGTTCAATTTGTTTCAAAAGCTGATCTTGAATTCTTTTGCTGCGGGACAGGTAAGCGGCCAGAATAACGTTGGCGGCCTGGTGGGAGAAAACAGTAACAATGATGAAATCACCAGCAGTTACTGGGATGTCCAGACAACACAGCAAACGGAGGGTGTCGGAGCTGGTGATGCCGGCGATTCGGAAGGATTACAAACAAGCCAGATGTCCGGTAATAGTGCGGAGACCTATTTGCAGGGATTTGAGTTTAATGAACCGGGGGGATGGGAAATGGTCTCAGGTTCGTATCCGGAACTGATACCGGATGAACTGGACGTTGATCCTCCCTTTGACATAGACATTCAAACCCATGGTTTTGGTGATGCGGGAACAGAGATAACGGCAGCCCTGGTGGTTCTCAATACCGATGATACCCCGGTTTTGATGAACCGCACGTCCTGGTTCAGCCTTCAATCAGAACGGGAAGCCACTTTTTATGACAACGACGGCAGAGAAATCGAACGCATTCCCATCCAAAGAAACGGCATTATAGAATACTTTTCGTATGTGAGCTTTTCAGGAGGCTTGCAGGAAGTAACCGCTACATATCTAATGGGTCAACCTACTCTTGAAGGCGCAAAGGCAACCACTGAAATCAATATTTTCGATGAAGTGGAAGATTTCATCATAACAGGACTGCCACTGATACAGGCCGGCCGGCTTAGCGAGGCGCCTTACTTGTTAACTATCCGCAACGAAGAAGGATACCGCTCTGCACCGGAAGAAGCCACTACCTTTTCTCTATCCTCTACCGGAGAGGGCATCTTCTATGATCATGAGGACGGCGGATCCGAGCATGTCATTACCGAGCTGACTGTGGACGATGAGCAAACAGAAGCCTTGTTTTGGTATCGAAACGAAGAAGAAGGCACCCATACGATTACTGCAGAGTTTCTTGATGGTGACCAGGCTCTCAGCGGCAAAATGGCAGAAATTGAAGTGACAGCGGCCTACCCTCAGGATGATCAGTTAATGGCATCACCTAACCAGGCGACAAACAATGGAACCACAACGGTGATGGTCTACGGATCAGAATTTGAAGAAGGAACAGAGCTTCAGCTTGTTCACGCGTCCTATGAACCCATCACGGGTACCATCCTTGAAGTAATCAACGAGGGAGCCATACGTGTTCGTTTTAATATTGCCAATCAGCCTGAAGGAACACGAACCCTGCGGGTTACCTATCCCGACGGATCGGTGGTAGAGTCGCCGGATGCTTTTACTATCACATCGGGTGCCGATGAGGTTCCGGAACTATGGACGCACATACAGGGGTGGCATCAGCTGCAATCCGGAAAAACCGCCCGCATCAATATTAATTACGGAAACAATAGCAGTGTAGATCTCTACGATATGCTGCTCTATATTTACCTTCCGTCAAATCTTGAGTTTGAAATCGTTGAAAACTCTATTATTCGGCCTGGAATGGCCGATATGATGGCATCCCCGGATTACGACGGCCCTGAAAACATTTCTGAAGAAGCACTCTACTACGAACTGGAAAACAAGACGGTCATTCCGCTCTGGATCTATCAGCTTTCCGCAGAGACTTCTCAGTCGATTGAGCTTAACATAAAAATTCCGGACTCTGATATAGATCAGGGCTTTTCTGAAGTATTTGGCCGGCCTATAGAAACCGAAATCGCTGCTTTACCCCCCGAAGCCAGCCCTTTTACCTTATCGGGTGATTTCGACGCGCATGAACCCAATATGCTGATTCATTTCAGTACCCTGATTTACGTTGCTGCGCTACAGGAGGAGGGCTTGATTGACTCAAGCGCCCCCTTTCTTAAACAAGCCATGAACTTATCCGAAATCGCCGGTAGCCCGTGTAACCCCGGTCCGCCGCCGCCGGATCTTTATACAAATAATCAAAATTTGCAGGACGAGATCCAAAATCACCGGAGAAATGTCGCTAATCAGATGAGAGAAGAGGCTACCAGTCTGGCTCCGACTCCCTTTTCCTATGGAGCCGGAGCAGCC
>JASCXY010000007.1 GCA_030012235.1 Balneolaceae bacterium ANBcel3
TTACAACGGGTATTGGAAGAACTCCAGAGCGAATTCCCCGGACTTACAGCCACAGCCAAAGAAAACGAATGGCGGCTGGATGTTCCTGATCCGCTGCGTACCGGCCATGAAGAACACTTTGGCCAGGTTGCCACCCGCTTTTTCGATTATCTCAGAAAGGGCGAGCTCCCACACTGGGAAGTTCCCAATATGATCACCAAGTACTACCTGACTACCCACGCCCTTGAAATGGCTCTGGATGAGTAGAGAGTTAGAATGCTGACTGTACAGCCTTTATGTACTCGTTCATCCGGCTTTCTTTGATCACACCGAAATGGAATCGTTCAAATTCGTGTTTGAGTGCAAGCAAATTCGAAAATAGACACTTCGTTGTACTTACCAACGGCTTCCCAAAAAAGTCTCAAAAAACACCGAAAAACTAAATCCAGATTGCTGAAAAAAAATTTTTTTTACTTAGGAAAGTAGAAACTTTATGAGTGATTTAGATGCTTATGTCCGGCAGCGAAAAAAGGTGGATCCGGAATTTGCCCATGACTTTGAATCCGGCTACCAAAAATTTAAGATCGGAGCCATGCTCAAGCTTGCCAGAGAAGATGCCGGTCTAACACAAGAACAGGTAGCACAAAAACTGAAGACGAAAAAGTCTGCTATATCCAGAATTGAAAATCATGCCGAAGACATCCCGCTGTCCACGCTGGAAACGTATGCCAGGGCTTTTGGAAAAACGTTGAAGCTTGAATTACTGGATTCTCCACGGGCTTAACATACGTATCAACCGGCGTGTAAAGGGCTTCTGCCCTATTACACGCCGGTTATGCGCAAAGCCTGCACAACTCCTCTATATGCGGGGTTCCCATCCCGGTTCATAGGGACGCTTCCAGTAACTCATGGCTTCTGAGTCACCCACGATTCTGCCCGTGCGTTCGTTGATTTTCAGCGAGCGTTCAACGTACTGCGAAATATTGCCAAGATGGAGCATATGAACACTCTTCTGCCCGTCTTCAATGGGTGCGGTGAGCCTGGCTCCATTCACAATACCGTCAATAAAATTTTGGATATGCAGGTCTGTTAACGGGCCTGCACCCACAGTATCCAGCTGATCCCGCTCGGCATCATCCTGCCGGAGACTCCTCCGGATTTCCTGATTCGAACGGTCATAGGCGATAAATCCCTCCCGGTCAATGAGCATCGTACCATCCGAACCATAAATGACCGAGCCCCGGCCCCGGTTGAAAAACTGGAACCCGTTTGCACTAAACCCTTCCCAGTTAATGGCTTTTTTACCTGAAAAATCAAACGTCACATTCTGAGTGTCGAAAAATTCCCAGTCGTCATCGTAAAAGAACCGCCCTCCATGCGAAGTTACGCGCACCGGATGCTGCACATCCAGTGCCCAGCGACAGATATCCACCTCATGTGTACCGTTATTCAATAACTCGCCGGTTCCCCATTTTTTAAACCAGTGCCAGTTATAGTGAATCACATTGTCGCGGTATGGTGTTCTCGGAGCCGGTCCCTGCCAGAGTTCATAATCCAGCCATTCAGGTACATCGGCAATTTGCCCACGCCCGATAGGATTCCGGGCCATCGAATAAAACGCTTTGGCATAATGGACACTGCCAATCAGCCCTTCGTGAATAAGGCGGATGGCTTCGATGGATTCTGGCGCAGACCGCTGCTGGTTGCCCATCTGAACCATCCCGCCATAGCGTTGCTGCGCCTGAACGATGAGTTCCGCTTCATAGGGATTGTGGCTTCCCGGCTTTTCAACATACACATGCTTGCCGGCCGATAAGGCCATCACCGTTGCCGGCGTATGCCAATGATCCGGTGCCCCGATCACCAGCGCATCCACCGCAGGATCCTCCAGGGCATAACGAAAATCCGTTCCGGTAGCCGGCGCCTTTCCCTGAATCGATTCAATTTCTTTGGCAAGGCCATCCAGCGGCCGCCGATCGACATCATACACCGATACCACTTCGGATCCCGACGCCTTGGCAAATGAAAGGGCAAGCGCTCCGGCCCGGCTTCTTCCACCCATAACCGCTACCCGAATTTTTTCTTTTCCAAATCCCGCTTTTACTACTCCGGGAAACGATCCGGCCATGACCATTCCCGCTCCGCTTACCGCTGAAAGCTTAATAAAATCTTTTCTTTTCATGTCTTCTCCGTTGGTTCTTTGTGATCCTGTGATTTCAGGAATATATAAAACCGGGGACATAAGCGGTACTTAATTTTCCTGAATCCTCCTTCGAAAGCTACACAAATACATCCAAATCCTGCCCTTGCCGACATACCCGGCTTCTTGTATTTTAAAGTATGCCTGATAATATCCTCTCCCTTTTCATTCTTTCTATAATTCTGCTTACTCCGGGACACTTTGCAGACGCAACCGAACCGCAGAGTGAACACCCTGTTACGGGATTCCGAATTACTGTCACGGCTGGAGAAACCGATCGGATGAACACCATCGTCTCTTTTCCGTTTCCAGAACCCCTGCAACCCGGGGTCTACTCGTCCACCCGAAGCGATCGTAAGGAATCAACCTGCGTTCAGGTCGATGAACATCAGACCGGATGGATGCGCATAGCACGGCTCACGGCCGGCTCCACGGCTACCTATCGGCTGGATCCCGCCCAAAACTGCCTAACACCGTATACAGAACAGGCGAGGCTTAGAGAAACCGAAGAGACCCTCGTCCTTCAAAGCGGATCCATCGATGTACTGAAGTACTATCACAAAAAAAACAGCTCCGCGCAACCGCCGGACAAAATCTACGAACGTGCCGGATACATCCATCCGCTTTTTACCCCGAATGGATCCATCCTCACCCAACACCTCAACACGGACTATCCGCATCATTTTGGGATCTGGTCGGCGTGGACCCGGACAGAGTTTGACGGACGATCTCCCGATTTCTGGAACGTCCACTTTGAAACCGGGCGAGTGGATTTGGATACGCTTTTGAATACCTGGAGCGGGCCTGTTCACGCCGGCTTGCGTTCTATTCACCGTTATACCGACCTGACTGCGGCTCATCAGCCCGTGGCTTTGCTTGAAGAATGGACCGTCCGCACTTTTTACACCGGAAGCGCTCCTGACTATCTGATTGTTGAACTCACTTCGGTGCAGTCTGCAGCAACGGAGCACCCGCTAATACTTCCGGAATATCATTATGGCGGAGTGGGCTTCAGAGGCCATGCGGACTGGAATAACCCCGAAAAGGTTGTTTTTTATACGGCCGATGGATTGGGAAGAGACGGGCATGGCACCCGTCAGCGGTGGGTACATATAGGCGGCCAATCTGACGGTTCCCTTGCGGGAGTAGCCCTTATGGGTCATCCGGATAATTTCAGGGCTCCGCAGCACGTACGCATCCACCCGGATATGCCTTTTTTCAATTTCGCACCGGTTCAGGCCGGCGACATGGCGATTGAACCCGGAGTTCCTTACCGGAATACGTATCGCTTTGTCACCTTTGACGGAAAACCGGATGTGGAACTGATTAACCGCCTTTGGTATGATTTTGCTTATCCTCCCGCCGTTGAAGTTACCGCGGAATTCTCCCCCTGATCATGCCTCGCCTCCGGGATTAACGGAAGCCTCTCTTGGGAAAAAACAGCCTTTTTATGCCATGAATCGTCAGTCGTATCAGAGAAAAGGCCAGATATAAGGCCACCGAAAGAAGTACGATGATATGGAGCTGTGTGACAAGCTCGGACCACTCTCCACTATATCTGATGATGGCATACACATTCAGGATATTTGCGGCTAAAAATATCAGAAACCACAAAAATACTTCGCGTTTGATTCGGGATGCCTTAATGATAATATCTTTCATGATTTGGAGAGAAGATAGGGTTCAGGAATGGTGATATGCTGATCACTATACGTGGCCTCTTCTGCCAGTAATGCCCAGATGGAAGCATGATATCCCTCATCCGTCAATTTTTGCGGAGCCTCTCCTTTTCGGATAAAATCCACAAACGCTTCAAGAAAAAGCTGGGTTTCATTCATTTCCCAATCGTCAGAAATAAACCGGCCTCCTTGCGCAACCGGTTCGGCCGGAACCCATGTAGCCCCGCCTATCGGAATCGTATCAAAAATATTTCTTTCGATAGAATGAATCAGCTGCCGGATGGCCGGTGGTGCCGGCGGAAACTCCTCATACTGTTTATTGACTTCCAGATCCATCGTACCCTTGTTTCCGAGCACCTCGATCTGCATTCCATTGTGCTTGTTACTTTGAAGGCAGCTGTACTTGAAGTGTATTCCTCCGGGGTATTTGAAGATAAGAGAAAAGTTGTCCCACACTTCCCTGTGATCCTTCCAGAAATTGATACTTCCGCTACCAGACACGCTGATTGGAGTACTGTCCAGCACCCAGTTGGCTACCTGAAGATGATGCGAACAAAGCTCGGTAATCATACCAGCGGAATACTCCCTGTACAATCTCCAGTTCAGCTGACGATCCAGGGCACTTCCCGGTTCTAATCCGCCGTACAAAATCCAGCTTTGGTTTCGGTGCCAGTTTCCGTTAATCATGGTCACCGGCCCGATTTCATTATTTCTGATCCTTTCCAGAGCCGACAGATACACCGGGCTAAACAAGCGTTGATGTCCGACTAGCAGGATTTTCTGATGCTCCTTGTGGGCATCGTACATATTCTTGACTTCGTCCAGCGTCCGCGCCATGGATTTCTCACAAAAAACATGAACTCCCTTCTCCATTGCATGGATGGTCGGTTCCTCATGCTGATGCAGTGGAGTCGCGATGACCACCCCGTCCAGTTCAACGCTGTCCAACATCTCCCGATAGTCGTAAAAACAGGGAACCTTTCCTCCGGTCATCTTCCCCATTCGTTCAAAATGAGGCTGATAGATATCACACAGAGCAGCGATTTCTACATTCAGGCGCTCCGTGAAATCCATCATATTTAATAACAAAGTCTGACCCCGGGTTCCAAGCCCGATAAACCCGATGCGAACCCGGTCTGAAGGATCCTTCCCAAAGGTCTCGGGCTGACTGAATGCACTGATCCAGGGCATGGATGAGGCTGCAACCGCAGAACCGGCCAGCATGGATGTTATTTCTAAAAAATGTCTTCGGCTTATCTGCATACATACATACGGTTACTGCAAACGATCCATCCGAATGAATCTGTTTGCTGTGCACATGGACTTATAAGGGATCCCTGTTGCTAAAACGACTGTACTGTACATTTAATATTTTTGTGCCAGTAAAGTAATAAAAAAATCAAGAGAATCCGATCACTATGTCATAATGTATGTAGAGATTTCGGGCTCACCGGAATCATAACGTACTTTTACGATCTCACAAGGCATGGAGCGATCGGAGAGCGCTTCAATCGTTTCATCTGGTGCAACCAGTAATGCCGTAGATAATATTTCAGAAAAAACCGGAGCTTTAGAGCAAACGCTGACAGCAAGGCAAGATTCCATCGGATGACCCGTGAATGGATTGATCACATGCCGGTGCTTTACCAGTGTACCATCATCCGACATATAAAAATTGCTGGATGTGGAGACCGAGGCGTCCCGAATTTCAAACGCATGAACCGGTTCTCCCGGATTCACATAGTTATTTATCCCGATTTTCCAGTGATCCCCTGCCGGATGCTCTCCTTTGGTGAGAATGGAGCTTTCTCCAAAACTGATAAAAGCATTCTTTATCGAGAAATCCTCAAGAATGGTACGAATTTCTTCCAGTGCATATCCTTTGCCAAACCCCCCGAGATCAAGTTCAAGTGAGCGGCTGTCAAAAGAAACTGAGCGATCTTCCTGATTTAGCCGAAGATGTTTCATCCCAACTTCATTCAGGATGTGATTAAGCTGAGTTTCAGAAATCGGGTCACTTGGATGCTCCTCCCAATATTTGTAAAGCGGCCGCAAAGTGATATCGAAAGCACCCTTTGTAATCCTGGAGTATTTACTGCATGTTGACAAAATTTCAAACACTTCGGGGCTTACGTGTACGGGTTCTTGTGAAGCATTCTTATTGATCTGCGAAATCTCACTGTACGGGACAAACCGACTCAGGCTGTTTTCTATCCGATGGATTTCATTTTTAATAATACCGGTAAGCTGTTCACCTAATTCTTCTTCAAAATCAGGGATCACTAAATTGCAACGCGTTCCCATTGCATAGAAACTGGTGTGGTATAGATTACTCATAATGTGCTCGTTCTCTTTTGTCCTTTATAACGTTGTAACCGAATACAGACCTCATATGTGACGGATGAGTAAGCGATTCTCATCGTTTTGTCTATCGATGCTGATGTTATCCTTGGTCACTACTTGTTTTTCGGATAATTTCGTCAAACCTGAAGTGATTTATTAAGATTTTTTAATTTTTTACGTTTAGCGTTAACATCAGACCATACATTTATATATCGCCTGCTTTTTAAATATTTTTTTAGCCTTATTTCCCTTGTCAATATGTTTAATAAACAACAAGAAGTCAACAAATCATCCGGCCAACTATACGTATAATATTCCCCTCTGCGCATATACAGTTTAAGAGGTAGCGCTTTTCTATGGATGAAGCAATGATTCCGGTACTCAAAAAAAATTTTTTTGGGGGACTTCCGGAAAGAGATGTGCCTCTGCCCTATACGGGAAGGTGTTATTGAGCTGAGTTAAACTTCTTATATAAGAATAAAAATGAGCGTACAATATTCGTGTTCATTTTTTTAATTTTTTTGAATGAGCAAAACTCATATCGATATCTACGTCCTGACAACTTCCTAATGGGTAGACCAGTTATGAAGGTAAGCTTTCAATGATCTCCCGTATGAAGACAATGCGTTGTTATACAAGCATACGATATTGGGAAATAACCGTTGAAATTTCGTATCAAATGTAATAATTTAGTTATAACAACTAGCCAACTGTAAAATTATGGAAGCCAAAATTCGAAAAGTCGGAAACAGTCTCGGGGTTATTTTGCCAAAGCAAATGATTGAAGAACTACACCTGAAAACAGGAGATAAGTTAAAAATTGAACGAAAAGGCTCTGGTATAGAGCTCAATCCTGTTGACCCTGAGTTTGAAGATTGGCTTGAAGCCTATCGTCAGTTAAATTCCGATTATAAAGAGGTATTAAAAGCATTGTCGGAATGATCCGCTTCCTGGATAAAGCAACCCTGTTGATATTCCATAAAGACCAGCTGGAACGGTATGGAGGTGCATCAGGAATACGGGATGAAGCGTTGCTGGAGTCGGCTTTGGCCCAACCACAAGCTACGTTCGATGGGGCCTATGTTCATGAAGATATTTTTCATATGGCAACAGCATACGCTTATCATTTGTGTCAAAATCATCCCTTTTATGATGGAAATAAAAGAACGGCCCTAATAGCGATGTATATGTTTCTCTATGTAAACGGCTATCAAATGGTGTCCGATAAAAAGAGTTTATATGCAATAATAATGGATCTTGCCAAAGGAAAAGTTAGCAAAGAAGAGTTAAGAGAGTATTTAATAGCGAATACCAAAAAGAGGTAATATCCGACTACGGAATCATGTTTGCATAACAACCGCATCAAACAGGCTTGTGTGGGGTTCTCACCCCGTATTAATGGGCTGTACACTCCGGTTATGCGCTTGCCGTTTAGGTATCACAGCTTCATTTCATTGCTTTAAAAGCCTGTTACCGAGATGGAATATCAGCCCTTAAAATACGCTTTGGCATTGTAATAGCACAGCCGTTGTACCAGCGAGCCGATGAGAGGTTCATCGGCAGGAAGTATGCCTGATTCCACATCGGATCCCAGCATATTGCACAGGATCCTGCGATAGTATTCATGTCGCGGAAACGATAAAAAGCTTCTGGAGTCGGTCACCATACCCACAAAATGGCTCAAAAGCCCCATATTTGACAAGGTTTGCAGCTGCTCCTCCATCCCCTCTTTCTGATCATGGAACCACCATGCCGGTCCATACTGAATTCTGCCCGGTATACCGTGCCCCATAAAATTACCGGCCATGGTTGCTATCACGGCATTGTCTGCCGGATTCAGATTATATAAAATGGTCCTTGGCAGAGCGCCTTTCGACTCCATCTGGTCAAGAAACCGGGCCAATGGACGTGCAACCGGCGCGTCTCCGATCGAATCACACCCAATATCGGCTCCTATCTCACGAAAAGCCCGTGAATTTGTGTTTCTGATGGCTCCCAGATGCATTTGAAAGACCATGTCTTTTTCAGCATCCATTGCTGCGAAGGCATACATCAACCCTGATTTCAAAACAGCGACTTCATCCGCTGTAAGTTCATTGCCCTCCTGAACCTTTCTGAATAAGCGGTTAAGCTGTTCTTCGTCCACTTTTTCGGCATAGAGTTCTTCCATCCCGTGATCGGATGCCCGGCAGCCCAGACTGGAAAACATATCATGGCGCTGTTTCAATGCTTTTACATAGGACGGGTAATCGGTAATGGCAACACCGCTCATTTCCGATATCATGCGGACATACCGGCCAAAACTCGCGGAATCTTCCACCGCCATCGCTTTATCCGGACGAAAGGTTGGAAGCATAACCGGTGTCGTCGAATCGCTGTTTTCTTTGCGATACTTTTCATGATATTCAAGGCTGTCCGCGGCATCATCGGTGGTACCTATCAATTCAACGCTTTGCTTTTTTAGCAGTTCCCTGGAAGAAAACTCAGGCGAACGGAGCATTTCGCATGTCTGATCCCAGATTTTCTCCGCATTTTCCTCACTTAACCGCTCATCTATGCCAAAGTAACGCTTAAGTTCCAGATGCGTCCAGTGATACAATGGGTTTTTAAGCGTCAGCGGAACCGTTTTTGCCCAGGCCAGAAATTTATCCTTGTCCGATGCCTTTCCGGTAATAAAGTCTTCTTCCACCCCGGCGGCACGCATGGCCCGCCATTTGTAGTGATCGCCCTGAAGCCACACATGGGTGATATTCTCATACATGGTATTTTCACACACTTCTTTCGGGGAAAGGTGATTGTGAAAATCAATGATCGGCAACTCCCTGGCATATTCATGATACAGTTTTTTTGCCGTATCGGACTGCAGCAGAAAATCGTCATGTATAAAAGGCTTCATAATGGGCTTCTTTGATGTTTTTTACCTTTCCACGCGCCCGGATCCGCCACCGGCCATCAGCTTCTCCACTTCCTCCCGGCTCACCAGGTTAAAATCCCCATGAATGGTATGCTTCAGGCACGAAGCGGCAACCGCAAAGGCCAGGGCATCTTTGGAGTTTTCGTAGGACATCAGCCCGCAAATTAGGCCGGAAGCAAACGAATCCCCGCCTCCCACACGATCAACAATAGAGATGTCATAGCGGTCTGAACGTACCGGCTCCGAGCAGTCTCCTTCGTCATGGAGCATGGCACTCCAGCCGTTCCGGCTGGCCGAATAACTCTCCCGCAGTGTAATGGCAACCGTAGAAAAGGAATACTCTTTCCGAATCGCTTCAGCGAGCCTTTTGTAGCCTTCCTCATCCAGCTCAGCCGACTCCACATTGGTTTTTCCGGCATCAAAACCCAGACTTTTCTGCACATCTTCCTCATTGGCAATGCACACATCTACGTATTCCATCAGGGGGTTCATCACCGACTGAGCCTTCTTCTCAGTCCACAGTTTCTTTCTGAAATTCAGGTCGCAGCTCACCGTCGCCCCGGCTTTTTTTGCCTCCTTACACGCTTCGATCAGGCATTGAGTGGCATTTTCACCCAAAGCCGGCGTAATACCCGTCCAGTGAAACCAATCGGCATGTTCAAATACCTTTGCCCAGTCGACCATATCGGGAGTCATCTGAGTAACCGCGGAATCCGCCCGGTCATAGATCACCTTGGAAGCCCGCTGACTGGCTCCTGTTTCAAGGTAATAAATACCAACACGATCGCCTCCGCGCACAATATAATCCGTTTTTACACCAAACCGGCGCAGCGAATTTACGGCCGACTGACCGATTTCATGTCCGGGAAGACGTGTCACAAAATGGCTGTCATATCCGTAGTTGGCAAGCGATACCGCGACATTGGCTTCACCTCCTCCATACGTTGCTTCAAACGAATCGGCCTGAACAAATCTTTGAAACCCAGGAGTGGCCAGGCGGAGCATAATTTCTCCAAAAGTGACTGTTTTTTTCATGGTTCTTTTTCTTTCACATTCATAAATGCTGCCCATATGCAGCCGGCAGCCTGTTTAATAAAAATATTCTATA
This sequence comes from Balneolaceae bacterium ANBcel3, assembly GCA_030012235.1. GTDB lineage: Bacteria > Bacteroidota > Rhodothermia > Balneolales > Natronogracilivirgulaceae > JASCXY01. Next base: position 10,224 of record JASCXY010000007.1, read on the forward strand.
CATGACAACTCCTCCGGCAGGTATTCAGAAGAACAACGTTCTTATCTGCCGAAAACAGAGGATCGTCAAGGAAACACTCAGCCTTCCTCCATATATCTCCGGACGGCCTCGTGCAACGCTTTGGCATTATCCCGAATGATATCAAAACGCCGGTTTTTAATCGCTTTCATATCCACCAACGCGCTTCCGACTCCCAGTGCGACCGATCCTGCACGCAACCAGTCACTCACATTGTCCACGTGTACCCCTCCGGTGGGAAGAAGCTTCAAATGAGGCATTGGAGCCCGTACCCCTTTGATATACGAGGGACCCAGGGTATCGGCCGGAAATACTTTTACCACGTCGCTTCCATACTCCCATGCGGTCTGGATTTCTGTCGGTGTATAGGATCCAACCGAAACGGCTTTGTCGTACGAGTGCGCGGTATCGATGATTTCTTTTTTCAGGATAGGGCTGACAATAAAAGACGCTCCGGCTTCCGCGACCTGTCTGGCCATCTCCGCATTAAGGACCGAACCGATACCAAAAACCATCTGATCCCCTACCCGGTCTATCAGGCGGGGTACATAGTCCAGCAAACCGGGGATGGTCATCGTGGCTTCAATAATAGTAACACCGCCTTCCAGCAGAGCATCTACTACAGGATCCAGTTCTTCCGGATCATTTACCCGGATAATCGCAACCAGTTTGTCCTCTTCAATTCGACGAAGGGTTTCTTTTCTTTGCATTATGATTCAATTATACTGTTTTCCGGAACAACCGCATCAAACATACCGCATCTTTTGAGATAGTTTCTGCCGCTGCCATCGATGGTGGACAGAATCAACGTGCGTATATGATGAACGGAAACCGGCGATTTCTACCTCTGTACCCTATTGTGTACAAAACCTCATAAAACTTCGCCCGGCGCGCAACTTTCCGCGCTATCTTGTCAAATATTGCCCGTCATTCTGTAAATTTTGCTCTAATATACAAAAAGCAACGCATCATGCCAAAGAGCGCAGAATGCCCATTTCCAGCCCACGTAACTCCGCCAGTCCGCGTAATCTTCCAATGGCGCTATACCCGGGGTTGGTTGTTTTATCCAGATCGTCCAGCATTTTATGGCCATGATCGGGTCTCATGGGAATCGACCGTTCCCGGTACTGCTGCTCGAGAAGCATCGCCTTCATCACTGCATACATATCCACATCGCCATCCAGGTGATCGGCCTCATAAAAACTCCCGTCTTCGGTTCTTCTGGTACTTCTCAGATGCAAAAACCCAACCTTTGGAGCCAGTTCTTCGACCATGGTCACCAGGTTGTTTTCAGGGATTACGCCAAAGGAACCGGTACAGAAACAAAGCTGGTTGGATGGTGACGGAACCGCTTGCAGTAACGCGCGCGCATCTTCCAGTGTACTCATGATCCGGGGAAGACCAAAAAGAGAAAACGGCGGATCATCGGGATGAATCGTCATGGTTATCCCGGCGTCTTCAGCAACCCCTGCAATTTCACCTACAAAATGGATAAGATGCTCTCTCAAGGCCTCTTCTCCGACATCCTTATAGGTCCGGAGTGCTTCCCGGAACGTATCCAGGCTCCAGGCTTCTTCCGCGCCCGGCAATCCGGCCAATACCGTGTTCTGGAGATAGGCGATATCTTGTTCGGAGGCCTGACTCATCCAATCCGAAGCGCGTTTCAGCTCCTCTTTGCTGTACTCCTCTTCGGCTCCGGAGCGCTTCAGAATAGTGGTATCAAAAGCGATATAAGCGGTTTTGTCAAAGTACAAAGCCGTTGAACCGTCATCCATAAGCCTGTTCAAATCCGTCCGGGTCCAGTCCAGTACCGGCATAAAATTGTAACAAACGGTTTGAATCCCGCATTTCCCGAGATTGACCAGTGTTTTTTTATAATTTTCAATGCGGGTATTATATGCGCCCGACCGGGTTTTTATCTCCTCGTGCACCGGTACACTTTCCACTACCGACCAGCGCAGGCCTTCTTTTTCTATGGCGGCCTGATGTTTTTTGATCTCTTCAACCGGCCATAACTCTCCATTCGGAATATGGTGCAGAGCACTTACGATACCGGTAGCTCCGGCCTGGCGAATATGTGAAAGCGGCACCGGATCCGACGGACCAAACCATCTCCAGGTTTGTTCCAGCCTTTTTTTGTCATTGTAATACGAAGCGTTCATCATGGTTTTGAAATAAATACGTTGATATAAAAGCCGTCAGACACCGCTGAATGCAGAAAATCCACCGTCTACAGGTATTACGGCTCCATGCACAAATTTGGTTTCCGGAGCGGTGAGCCACATCACCGTAGAAACCAGGTCCTCCGGCTGACCAAATCGTCCGGCGGGGGTGTGATCAATAATTCTCTTTCCTCTGTCCGTTAACGTTCCATCCTTTTGTTTTGTCAAAAGAAAACGGTTCTGTTCGGTCAAAAGAAAGCCGGGAGCAATGGCATTAACCCGGATGTCCGGGGAATAATTTTGAGCCATATGAACCGCCAGCCATTGCGTAAAATTACTAACGGCGGCTTTTGCCGAAGAATAGGCCGGGATATTCGTGAGCGGCGTAAAGGCGTTCATTGACGAAATATTGATAATATTCCCGGATTTCTGTTGGACAAACTGTTTGCCAAATACCTGGCAGGCATAAAACGTCCCCATGAAATTCAGGTCAAAGACAAACCGCATCCCTTCATCTGTAATTTCAAAAAAAGAACGGTCTTTTGTCGTGGTTGCTTCCGGTTTATTCCCTCCTGCACCGTTGATGAGAATATCGACCTTGCCAAAACGTTCGATGATACGGTCAGACGCGTCTGCCAGTGCCTCCTTTTCCAGTACGCTTGCCCGAATCATGATATGTTCAACATCGAGACGGCTCAATTGTTCAGCCAGGCTATCCATGGCCTGTTGGCCGACATCAATAACAGCGATCGATGCTCCGGCTTTTCCCATAGCTACAGCCATTTCAGAACATAATACACCGGCACCACCGGTAATAACCGCGACCTTCCCCTTCAGGGGCTGCTTCTGTTTCAAGGTTGTTGTATCCGCCATCGTTCTCCTCATTTTTCGCTGAATTCATAAAGCCGGGGCCTCCGATTCTTATGCCCGAGCTCATTTAATTATAAAGAAAAAGCCCGGCAGCAAACTGCTGACCGGGCTTTAGAATCTACAGAGCTTTTGAATGAATCAAAAACCTTGTATGCAGGTTTCAGAAAAAGGGCAGGTTTAGAAGCCCATTCCTCCGCCCATTCCTCCCATGCCACCCATGTCAGGCGGAGCCGGAGCTTTGTCTGAATCCTTGGAAGGTTTTTCAGAAACAACGGCTTCGGTCGTCAGGAGAAGGCCGGCAACCGATGCGGCATTCTCAAGCGCTGTTCGGGTAACTTTGGTCGGATCGATAACTCCGGCTTTGGCAAGGTCTTCGTATTTTTCTGTACGAGCGTTGTAACCGAAGGCATCTTTTCCTTCTTTGATTTTTTGTACAACGATAGAACCTTCCACTCCGGCGTTGGAAGCGATGATACGAACCGGTGCTTCGAGGGCACGACGGACAATATCATAACCAACTTCCTGATCGGCATTTTCAGGTTTAACCGAGTCGATAGCATGGAGGCATCTCAGCAGAGCCACACCACCACCGGCAACGATTCCTTCTTCTACGGCAGCTCTTGTTGCATGAAGAGCATCCTCAACCCGAGCTTTCTTTTCCTTCATTTCAACTTCAGAGGCTGCTCCAATATAAAGAACAGCTACACCGCCGCTCAATTTGGCGAGTCGCTCCTGAAGTTTCTCACGATCGTAGTCTGAAGAGGTTTCTTCGATCTGTGCACGGATCTGATTTACACGTGCTTTGATGTCCTCGTCTTTACCCTTGCCATCAACAATGGTCGTGTTGTCTTTGTCGATGGTTACACGGGCGCTTTGTCCAAGGAAATCAAGCGTTGCATTCTCAAGTTTATAGCCACGCTCTTCAGAAATCACGGTACCACCGGTCAAAATCGCGATATCTTCCAACATCGCCTTACGACGGTCACCGAATCCGGGAGCTTTTACAGCTGCAATCTTCAGTGTACCACGCAGTTTGTTAACAACCAGGGTTGCGAGGGCTTCGCCTTCAATATCTTCAGCAATGATAAGCAATGGCTTTCCGGTCTGAATCACTTTTTCAAGGACCGGAAGCAGGTCTTTCATGCTGGAAATTTTCTTGTCGAAGATCAGGATATAGGGATCATCCAGCTCGGCGGTCATCTTCTCGGAATCGGTCACGAAATAGGGAGAAAGATATCCGCGATCAAACTGCATACCCTCTACTGTATCGAGGTATGTGTCTGTTCCTTTTGCCTCTTCAACGGTGATTACGCCGTCTTTGCCCACTTTTTCCATGGCATCGGCAATCAGGTTTCCAATGAACTCATCGTTATTGGCAGAAATGGTTCCCACCTGGGCAATTTCATTGCGATCACTGATGTCACGGCTGATTTTCTTCAGTTCAGCAACAACAGCCTCAACCGCAGCGTCAATACCACGCTTGAGATCCATGGGATTGGCACCAGCCGTTACGTTTTTGAGACCGGTCTGGATAATGGACTGAGCAAGTACGGTTGCGGTAGTGGTACCATCACCGGCGTTGTCGCTGGTTTTGGAAGCTACTTCACGCACCATCTGTGCACCCATATTTTCCACTTTATCTTCGAGCTCAATCTCTTTAGCAACCGTAACACCGTCTTTGGTCACCGTTGGGGCGCCAAAAGATTTCTCGATGACAACATTACGTCCACGGGGGCCGAGGGTCACTTTAACCGCATTGGCCAGTTTGTCCACACCTCTTTTGAGGCTGTCCCGTGCTTCAATATTATAATTGATCTGTTTTGACATAGGTCAGAATTCTTTTATTTGTTTATGGTTCTTTTTTAAACTTTTCGACAACGGTTTGCGAAAGCGTTCTTTTTATTCGCTTTCACAAATAACTGATCAGGAAAGGACTCCGAGGATGTCGCTTTCTCTCATGATCATCAGCTCTTCGCCGCCGATTTCAATTTCTGTTCCGGAATATTTTCCGTACAATACCTTGTCGCCTTCTTTCACGGTCATGTCGATCTTATTTCCGTTTTCGACTTTACCGGGGCCTACAGCTACTACGGTGCCACGTTGTGGCTTCTCTTTTGCAGAATCAGGAATGATAATGCCTGAGCTGGTGGTTTCCTCCGCAGTATCCGGGCGAACCAAAACGCGATCACTAAGTGGTTTAATGCTTGCCATAGTTATATTTTCGTTTGTTGTTAATGTTGTTTAGCACTCTCTTTTGCCGAGTGCCAGCTTTATTCGTGCGAATAATAAGAAATGCTGGTTTGTTACGCAAGTCTGTTTTTTACATTTTAGCACTCTTCTTTGCATGACTGCTAACAACTCCCGCCTGCGATGGGTTCCCCTGATTATGGCTGATATTCAGCCATAAACGCACACAGATCCACAAACTCTTCGGGCTCCAGTTCTTCTGCTCTTCTGCCGGCATCAAAACCTTCGGGAAAGGGGCCGGTCATGATGGGTTTTAGAGCATTGGACAGCTTTTTTCTCCGCTGTTGGAAGGCCTGGCGGACGACCGTTTTGAAAAAGGGAAGGCTGACGGGAAGAGATGCGGCGGAATCAGGAAAACGATCGTTCCCGGAAGTGAAAGAAATAACCGAGCTTTCAACATTGGGTGGAGGGTTGAATGCGGTGCGGGGAACATGGAAAAGCAACTCAACCCGGCCAAGAACCTGTGCCTGAACACTCAGAATTCCGTAGGCTTTGGTTCTCGGAGTTGCAGCCAGCCGTTCCGCCACTTCTCTTTGAATCATGAACACCGCCTGCCGAACCACTTTTCCGGCATCCATGGTTTTAAACAAAATGGGGCTTGTTAAAAAATATGGGAGGTTTCCGATCACATAGAGCCCTTCTCCCTCTACGGGTTCCATCTTTTCAAGAATCGCATCTAAAAAGCTTTCCGGATAGATTTCAAGGCCGGAAAACCGTTCCTTCAGCCATTCCACAGACCTCATGTCCACTTCAAAAGCGGCCAGATTCGGATACGCTTCGTACAACATGCCGGTTAAGGCGCCTGTTCCCGGCCCGATTTCAATAACCCGGTCCCCTTTTCCGGCCTGAAGGCTGCGGACAATCCTGCCGGCTGTATTTTTGTCGGTCAGAAAATGCTGGCCAAGTGATTTTTTTGGTTTGATCATCGGGTTAAATTGCCTGCAGAGTCGGACAGGGTTTGTGTATTGTTTCTCGCTGTGGATAACACTAAATTTCAAAGATAGGTAATTTAGTCCACTTTCGTTGTACGGAGAACCCAACCCATCCAACCAGCCTGTTTTTATGGAAATAATGAATCCCTACCAGGTGGCGCATCAATTCGGAATGAAAACGCTCGAAAAGCCGGAAAAAAAGGGCGCTACTAAAAAATCGATGAAAATAGGCCTTCCCAAAGAACGATGTGGCGACGAACGCAGGCTGGCGGTAACTCCCGGTGGTGTTTCTGTTCTTGTTGCCAATGGACATGAAGTGACCATTGAAAAGAATGCGGGAGAGGATGCCCGTTTCCCGGATCACGAATATGCCGAAGCCGGTGCACACATCGCCTGGACTCCTGAAGAGGTATTTAAAAACTCGGAAATCATCCTTAAAATTGCCCCTCCGGATGAAAAAGAACAAAAACTCCTGCAAGAAGAGCAAACGGTGATATCGGCACTTCATCTTGGAAATTCTACCGAATCGTATCTGCGTGAAGCGGTCAAAAAAAAAGTAACCGGGATTGGCTTTGAATATATTAAATCACCGGACAACAGCTTTCCCATCGTCCGCATGATGCATGAAATCACCGGTTCCATGTCGATTCAGATTGCCGCTCATTACCTCGAAAACGGAGAAAAGGGACAAGGTATTCTGCTTGGAGGTATTTCGGGCGTACCTCCTGCAACGGTCGTGATTCTCGGTGCCGGTATCATTGCTGAGTATGCAGCTCGGACTTCGCTCGGATACGGGGCTCAGGTTTTCGTCATGGATAATGATCTGGCTCTTCTGCGCCACATTGAAAACTCCCTCGATCGCCGGATCATTACGGCTATGGCCACACAACAATTTCTCACCTCCGCTCTTAAAGTGGCTGATGTGGTGATCGGTGCCGCCATGGTAGAAGGACATCGCGCTCCCTGCTGGGTTACCCGAACCATGGTAGAACAGATGAAAGAAGGCAGTGTCATCGTGGATGCCGTTATCGATCAGGGTGGTTGTATTGAAACCAGCCATCCCACCTCACATTCGGATCCCGTTTTTGTGGAACACGGAATCATCCATTATTGTGTTCCGAATATCCCTTCTAATGCAGCACGAACAGCGACTACGGCTCTGAATAACCTGTTGGTCCCTTTTCTTTTGGATATTGGCGATGCCGGTGGTATCCGGGAAGCACTCTGGACCAATGTAAGCCTGAGAAACGGCACGTATGCCTATAAGAATCATCTTACCCGAAAATCGCTTGCTCAGATGTATAAAATGCCTTACAGCGATATTGAAATGCTCATAGCCGGCCATAATTAAGAGGCTTCTGTAATAACGGCTTGAATAATCACCTGTGATCTCCGATCTTTCAGGGCATAACTCTTTTCTGATCCGGTTTCCATGCAGGTTTTCTTTTCCGGATCTTCTCTAACATAATATTCACTATGGAAAATGGTACGATAATGAACCGACCTACGTCTCTGAGCTATCTGCTCGCCCTTATTCTGATAGTAGCTTCCTGTGCTCCGGCGGATAAAGAAATAACTCCTCTTCCCGGTCCGCTTACAGAAGAGCACATTCTTGAACATGTCCGTGTACTGGCATCCGATGAATTCGGCGGGCGAACTCCCGGTACCGTCTTTGAAGAAATGACCGTGGAGTATATCACGGAGAAAATGCAACAATATGGACTTGAGCCGGGTATGCCGGACGGTTCTTTCACACAAGCCGTCCCTCTGATGGGACAGTCAACGACCCGGTCTGAAATCTCCTGGGTTAGTGAGACCACAGAAACGATCCACCCGGAATTTATGGATGATTTCATGGCCTGGCCGGCGCATGTCCAGGAAACCGTTTCGGTGGATGGAGCAGAGTTGGTATATGTTGGATATGGCATTGAAGCTCCTGAACAGGGATGGGATGATTTTAAAGGAACGGATGTAGCCGGAAAAGTGCTCGTGTTCAAAAATTACAATCCCGTGACGTATGCAGACCGTTTTGAGGGTGGAAACCGCCTCTATTACGGACGATGGACCTACAAGTTTGAACAGGCCATTGAAAAGGGTGCGTTGGGCGCATTGATTATTCACACAGATGAAACCGCCGGTTACGGATGGGATGTTGTCCGCAACAGCTGGAGCCTCGAGCGCATTTTTGTTTTTGATGAAGAAGGTCATGACACTTCGTTTGAAGGCTGGCTGACCCACAACGAAAGCCGCCGCCTCTTTGAACTTGCCGGCCTGAATCTGGAGGAACAGCTGAACGCCGCAGAGCAACTCGACTTTGAGCCTGTTACTTTGGAAGGAGTCACCCTGAACCTGGCACTTGAAGCCGAATACCGTGACATCGAAGGCCAAAATGTCGTTGGAAAGCTGCCCGGCACCGATCTTTCCGACGAAGCAGTTGTTTTTTCAGCACACCACGACCATCTTGGAATTGGTACTCCGGTGGATGGCGATTCCATTTTCAATGGTGCCTGGGATAATGCCAGCGGGGTGAGTATGTTACTTAACCTGGCCAGGCTCTATTCCATCGATCCGGATGAAATACGCCGATCGCTCTACTTCGTCACCGTTACTGCGGAAGAATCCGGATTGCTGGGTTCCGGTTATTTCGCCGAAAATCCTCCGATACCCCAGGGGAATATTTCCGCGAATATTAACCTGGATGCGACCAATATTTTTGGCCGTACCAAAGATATGGTAGCTATCGGATACGGCAGATCTGACATTGATCCCATTCTAAAAGAAGTGGCCGATCTCATGGGACGTACCATCAAACCGGACCAGCGTCCCGAACAGGGGCTGTACTATCGGTCGGATCACTTTTCCTTTGCACGACAAGGTATACCGGCTCTGTACCCCAGTCCCGGTGTTGAATTTATCGATAAACCCGATTCATACAACGACGAGGTGGCTGCCATCCGATCCAGAATATACCATACGGTACACGACCGGCTGGAGGATTGGTGGGATCTTTCCGGTGCAGTGGAAGACCTTACCCTGATCTATGAAGTATCCAGGCGCATCGCCAACGAAGATGAGCGCCGCCAGTGGACTCCCGGCGACGAATTTGAACAGGCAAGGCTTGATGCCATTGAACGCCTGTCTCCATAATGCCTGGAAAGCCAACGCTTAATGAACGGAATTTCCGAAGGATCAGCAGGATCAACCTCCTGCTGATCCCTCCTCTCTTTCTGCTTTTTGCGTGGCCCTATGCCATTTTATGTATGATGCTGGGCCTGCCGGATCCCATTCTCTATTCAGGCACTTTTTTCTTTTCTATTCCTCTCACGTTTACGATACTCCACGGGCATGTAACCATTGCACTGGGACCCATCCACCGATCGTTTTATCACTATTGGCTTCATGAGCATAAGTGGGGCTACGGAGCACTTCTTCCTCCCGTTTTCTTTACAACCCGTCTGCGTCTGATACTGCTACTTGTCAGTTTTGGCCTGATTACTGTTGGTCTTCTTGTTTAGCTTTTGTATACTGACTCAAGCTATGATTATTTATAACAGCATGATCCCCCTAACTCTCTAATTTTATAACACTGTCATGAGTAAAATCGCTTCGATCAGCAGAAAAGACTTTCTTAAAAAAGTAACCTTTTTAGGAGTAGCCGGGGCAGGTGCCGGTTTGTTGGTTCAGGCATGTTCCAACGGAGGTGATGATACCGCTGCAGATCCCTGTGCAGACTTGTCCGGATTGAGTGAATCCGATCTTCAGATGCGGGAAATGCTGGACTATACCAGTGAGACTCCCAATCCCTCCGAAAGATGCGACAACTGTGAGTTTTGGTCTGAAGATCAGTTCGGGCCTCATTGCGGGGGCTGCACATTATTTGCCGGTCCGGTTCATCCGGCCGGATGGTGCTCCTCCTGGGTACTGGAATCAACCTGATGTATCTGAAATATTTCAGTATAAAGGAAGGCATGGAGAAACCTTTAACCGGTTTCTCCATGCTTTTTTTACGTCCGGGAGGGCTCTTTTAGGCGCTGAAGGAAAAACTGTCGCCGTACTTCAGTCGGTTTTCCTTCCCCGTAATATTTCCAGAATTTCTTTTCGGCCTCAAGGGTTCCGATCAAAATAATTTTCTGATTCTTATCCATGACGAAAGCGGGATCCAGGTTCAGCAGCGTTTCGTCTTTCTTCTCAATGCCCACGATGGTACATCCGGTGGTATTACGCACATCCAGGTCCGATATTTTTTTACCTACCATCTTTTGCGGCATATGCATTTTGAAGACATTGAGTCCCTCGTCCAGCATCACCATCTCCCCCTTTTGCAGATAGTTAAAAATGGCATTAGCTCCCATAGTGGAATAGGATAACGTAAAGTCTGCTCCCGCGCGTCGCAGTGTCCCCAGGTTGCGATCCATCTTAACACGTGAGATAATCTGTAATTCAGGATGTAATCGTCGGCAATATAACGTCAGATAGATATTATTATCGTCCTGGTTTGGAGTAATAATAACGGTATGGGCTTTTTCAATCCCTGCTTGACGCAGCATAGTCAGATCAGCCGCATCTCCCTTTACCTGAAGCTTTTTAAAGGCTGACGGCATAGGCCTTTTCTCAATAATCCGGAATGGGATTTTGCGTTCTGCCAGAGCCTTTCCAACCGACTGACCAACTCTTCCACCGCCAATAACAACTACGGCTTCGTCACTTGCCCGGTAAATCCCCAGTAACTCATCGTACTTTCTCAGGCTTTCAACGGTTCCGACCATTACAAGAATGCTCTTTTCATGAACGATGGAGTCTGCTTTAGCAATATTGAATCCTCCACGTTCCCAGATTCCTACGATATTCACTCCGGTTATTTCCCTGAGCTTTGTTTCGGCAAGTGTTTTTCCCACCAACGGGGTATCCAGAGCCGGAGCTTCCGCAATGACCAATTCCTGAAAACGGCCGATAACATGCACCCGCGCGCTTCCTCCCACAACCCTCCTTGCCAGTGCCTGTCCCATCATTTCTGAAAGATTCAGTACAAAATCACTTCCGGCGAGCTTCAGAATATCCACCGCCTCATCGTTGCTGGTAAAAGAGACCACCGGTACCGATTCGCTCAGTTCCCGTACCGTAAAAGCCACGTTGGTATTCACCCGTTCATTATCATTGGCAACCACCATAGCGGCTTTGTCAACGCGCACATTTCTCCAGGTCTGAGGATCATCCACATGTCCGTGTACCACATCATACCCAAGGTCGCTTACTTCCAGAGCTTCATTAAGATCCGATATAAGCAACGTGTACTCATAGTCAAAGGCCTTGAGTTTTTCTATTAAAGCTACGGCAACGGCATTATACCGGGTCAGGATAATATGGTTTTTGGTTTCATAAGGAAGCGTTTTGGGCGCCCGGGCCTGCGCCTGTGCTTCCAGCCATGGGGCATAAAAAAACTGAATGAAGGTAAAGGGCAGCATCACCAGCAAAAAAACCACTCCTGAAAACAAAACCACTGACGAGAAAAGCCTGCCAAGATCCGAGGTAAAAACGATATCGCCAAACCCAAGCGTTGACATGGTCACCAGTGTCCAGTACAACCCTGAAATCCAGCTGTGTTCTTGTCCCTCCAGCTGGCTTATGATCTGAAAAAGAAAAGTATACAAAAGAATTACGCCCACTAATACCAATGAAAAAAGAATGAGCCTCTTCAGGTTTGTACGAGTCGATTTTTTCTGAAATAAAAAACTTAACTCTGAAACTAAAAATTTCATTATTAATATCGTGTATGTACTCTTTTACGAACCCTCAGATACGATTCCTGTCACATCTTCGTTCCCTTTTCAAGTAGGTAAAATACGGATAATTCTGACGACTGCTATAGCCTAAAATAGAAATGGAGAAACCATCTTAGAACTCCTTTTAAAGAAGCGGCGTTTATAGTGTTTGATTTTATAAAGCAGACATCGGACTCCATGGTTTAAAAGAATCCAACATAGATAGATGCACAAAATTGCCAGGCTTTTGGTTCTACTTTTTTTTACCATATCTTAACAGACAGCCCGGCTACACCTTTTGTATTTTTAAGTATTTTGCGTTTAAAAAGACTCATGAATAAAAGCATTAGCTATCAACCTCTTTCCTATGAAAAACCTTCGAAAGAGGAACTCCTGAAGAGATCGGAAGCCTTTCTTGATCTGATGAAAAAAAGGCGCACCGTACGCGAATTTTCCCCCGAGCCGGTTCCCGATGAAGTGATTTTAAACTGCATTGAAGCTGCAGGTACCGCACCTTCCGGAGCACATCTTCAACCCTGGCATTTCGTCGTCGTAAAGAATCGTGAAATAAAAAAAGAGATCCGGGAAGCGGCCGAGCATGAGGAACGTATAAATTATGAAATGCGGTTTTCGGAAAATATGAAACAGGATATCGCTATGCTGGAGACCAATTTTCAAAAACCGTTTCTAGAAGCGGCACCCGTTTTGATAGCCGTTTTCAAAGAATCTTATCGGATCGATGACCATCAGGTTCGCAGGAAAAATTATTATGTTAATGAATCGGTTGGAATTGCTACGGGGCTTTTGATTACCGCACTTCATTATGCTGGCCTGGTTGCATTACCGCATACTCCAAGCCCAATGAGATTTTTAAATAAAATCCTCAACCGGCCTGCCAATGAAACGCCGGTCATCTTGTTCCCTGTTGGTTATCCAAAAGAGGATACCACCGTTCCGGAGCTTCATCGTAAGCCACTGGAAGAGATTGTCACCCGTTTCTGATGTCTAACCACCTCATACCGGAATCATATGAGTGATAACTTTCTGGATCCCGATCAACCTGTAGAGTTTCCCATTGACGGAGAACTTGATTTACACATCTTTTCACCTTCCGAAGTACGAGAGCTGGTTCCGGAATATCTGAGAGCCTGCCGTGAAAAACAGATTCTGGATATTCGAATTATCCATGGCAAAGGAACCGGTGCCCTGCGAAGAACCGTCCATGCACTACTGGAAGCTATCCCCTGGGTAAACGACTATTACCTTGCAGGTCCCGGCTCAGGATCATGGGGAGCTACCATCGCAAAACTGGATCCACCGGTAAAACCTGATGCTTCAGGGTGACACCGGCTTTTTTTGCCACTCGTTTTCTCTCCACTGAAAAAGAATGCGCCGTTCGCCCTCCGGATGAAGATTCAGCCAGTCCATGAGCTCTGTCTCAAGCGAAACCACGACAAGATTCTTTTTTGCACGAGCTTCATCCAGGGTATTCCCTTCCTGTGCCTCCTCTGTTGAATCCAGTGGTGTGCCCGGAGAATTTATACGACTATACCTCAAACGCTCAGGCATCGTAGTATCCATCCATTCGTCGTTATGAAGTTCGGATCCGACTTCATGCAATGTGGCTTCTCCCTCAAGCTGAAGCTGAATTCTCCGGTTAGGGTCATAAAACAACATGGATATCCATGGATACTCTTTGATGTCAAGGACTTTTCTGGATCGTTTATCCGTATGAAACAACAGCGTCCGGCTGCTGATAAAAAGGTTTCTAAGCACCACCATCCTTTGCAGAACCACCTCTTTGTGCCTTGTCGCAACCGTTGGGTACCTGAACGGATGTGATTTCTTCTTTACAGACTCCTTTAACGACCTCCAAATGTCTTCGTATACTTCTTCAAAAGGTTGAATCATGTTATACGGCCTCCGTTTTTCTCTGACTTACCCGAATATATATAAAATATGGTCCTGTTTCATTTTTTTTACTTTTTCAGAATACATGCATTGACCTTTCTATCAAAGAGGCACACACAACCCTGCTGAACCGGTTTCAGTGTTTTCTTATTTCTGTTTTTTTACTCATCGGTATCTAAACAGAAAAACGACCCGTCAAATGATGGGCGTGCAACGCCCGTTATCAAAATGCGGGATGGCTTTACACGGGCGGTTGAGGCGTGTATCAGCTGCCGAAGCAAAAGTACTTCAGTATTCGTAGTTTCTTATCCCCCGTACACTTGCATGTCTATAACTATATTTTCAATACTACTTCTTTATTTCTTTTTTTAATATATTGTTAATCATCGGCATTATCTGTGGCTCACCTTGCCCAAGTGTAGTATAATTAATATATTAGCTGAATATATAAACGTTCGATATCTACGAACGGTGATTGGTTTATCAGAGTAGTTTTTCTAATTCGCGTTTTCTCCCCCGGGCTTATCTGCGATTCGCACTTAAACGCCTTACACCTATGTCGAATTCTATGAAGAATATCAGCCGTATTGATCAACCGTCCAAGAATACATATGGCTGGTTTGTGCGTATTCGGAGAGACGGAAAAAGCATCAGCCGCTTTTTCAGTGATGGAAAGCACGGCGGGCGGGAAAAAGCCCTGGACGCCGCCATTGTCTTCAGGGATAAAAACCTGGAACAATGGGAAAGTTTTGCAAAAAACCATGACCGGGCCATGCACCTTGGGAAAAAAAGCAACATAGGCTATCCCGGAATTAGTTATTGCATCAAAAAAAAGCGAAGAAAAGAAACCATACACGAAGAGCATGTCTTCCAGGTATCCTATTCTCCCAAAAAAGGAATTTATAAAAACAAATCTTTTTATATCCCAAAAGCCAGAAACAAAAGGGATTTCAAAAAGAATTACGAGGAGAAATTGAGAGAGGCCATAAAGTTCAGAGATGAACAGATGTTACAGATTTACGGGGCACGGTATGTCAATTTCAAGAAGAAGCGCCTGCAGGTAGCCACAAAAAAAGAAGGCTAATCTGTCTTCAAATCCACCTTTTTTTCATTACCTTTCTTTTGCCTTCATAAATAGGAAGGATTCTCTATCTTTGTATCACACACATCCCACAGCTACCTGACTAACGCACGAATTTCCCGGATTTTCTATGTCTATGACGCTTTCATTTGTTTTTTTCTTTCTTTTTGGGTTAACCACAGGCGGACTGGCGGTTTTTCTCTATCTTAGAACGGAGCTCCGCCGGCATACCGAAAAAATGGAGCATCTTGCATCAGAGCATCTTAGCCAAAGAGAGGAAATGTCACGCCTGGAGGAGCGAAACTCTTCACTCAACGACCGTATTAAACAGCTCGAATCAGATAAGAAATCTTTGGAAGAGGAAAGCCGAACGCAACTGGAGAAGCTCTCTGAAACGAAAACAACCAATACACACCTGGTTGAAAAGCTGGAGTCTTTTAAAGGAGAGGTGGAAGAGATCCAAACCGCATTTAAACACCAGTTTAAAGTGCTAGCCAACGAAATTCTGGAGGAAAAAAGCAAACGTTTTACCGAGCAGAATAAAGTAAGCCTGGAACAGTTATTGAATCCGCTGGGCGAAAAAATCGTCACCTTTGAAAAAAAGGTGGAAGATACCTACAACAGCGATCTCCGTGACCGAATCTCTCTGAAAGAGCAAATTTCGCAATTGAGTGAACTCAATACCAAAATGTCAAAGGAGGCGGAAAACCTTACACGGGCATTAAAGGGAGAGTCCAAATCTCAGGGAAAATGGGGAGAGGTCATTCTGGAACGCATCCTTGAAAAATCCGGACTTCAAAAAAACAGAGAGTATCAGATTCAGGCTTCATTTTCGGGGGAAGGAAAGCGCCAGCAACCCGACGTGATCATTCACCTCCCCGATAACCGACATCTGGTGATTGACTCCAAAGTTTCGCTCACAGCATATGAACGGTTTGTTTCCATGGAGGATGAGGATAATCAAAAGAAAGCGTTGAAAGAACACATAGAGTCAACACGCAGGCATATCCGTGAATTGTCGCAAAAAAACTACCATCAAATCTATGACATTAACAGCCCGGATTTCGTTTTGATGTTTTTACCTGTGGAACCGGCATTCGGACTTGCCATACAGCATGAACCCGGGCTGTATAATGAAGCGTTTGATAAAAATATAGTGATGGTCTCCCCTTCCACCTTGTTGGCTACTCTGGCAACCATCTCCAATATCTGGAAGCAGGAATACCAAAACCGAAATGCACTCGAAATAGCCGATGCAAGCGGACGCCTGTACGATAAGTTTGTAGGACTTGCTGAAGACCTTCTGAAGCTGGGAGATCGCATGAAACAAGCCAGCGACTCCTATGATAAAGCCATGAATAAATTGCAGACCGGTCACGGAAATTTGCTGAACAGAGTTGAGCATATCAGAAAGCTTGGTGCCAATGCTAATAAAAAGCTTCCGGCATCGCTAAAAGGAGAAGAGGACGAACTAAACACAGATCGTTAGGATCCACATTTTGTCTTTCCTTCGGAAGAGCATGGGAGATGAACTCTGAATGTCGTTCCTTTCTTTTTTTCTGATTCCACCTCGATTTCAGCACCAATGATATCTATCAGGTTTTTAACGATGTACAGGCCCAGTCCGGTAGAACCTTCACCTCCGGTTGGCCGTGACGAGAGGGTCTGAAACTCCTTAAAAAGCAACTCCAGGTCTTCTTCCGAAAAACCTTGCCCATTATCCGATATCGTGATCGTCAAACGATCCTGATCACTGCAGCAAGCAGCCTCCAGGCGTATTTCTCCCCCTTTGGGAGTATATTTACTGGCGTTTGTCAGGAGGTTTTCAATAATACTGCGAATTTTTTCCGGATCGGTTTTGACCGTACATCCTTTGGGGGTACGGATATCCAGTTTCTGTTCTTTGGACTGGAAAATGATCTGATATTCTTTTCCAATATTTTGCAGCAAGGAAGCAATGTCCAGATGCTCCATCTTAAGCTCCATTTCATTTCCGCTGATACGCTTAAAGTTCACCAAATCATCCAGAAGCCGCATCACCCGGTTTCCGGATGACCGGATGAGTACGGAATATTCGGCTACCGCCTCGGGATCTTCTTTTTCAGCTTCAAGCATGTCGGCATAACTGGTAATCACACCAACCGGATTTCTAAGATCGTGCGCGGCTATGCTCATGAAACGGGAGAGTACAATATTGGCTCGCTTTAGTTTTTCCTTTTCATTTTCAAGTTCAAAGGTACGTTCCGCCACGCTCAACTCAAGCTGAATATTCTTTGCACGCAAGTATGAAGTTCTCCACTTGAGTAAAAGAGCTATCCCTATGGCCCCGCTCAAAATATATAATATCCAGGCAAACGGACTCCTGTACCAGGGGGCCATAATGGTCACTCTGATTTCATCGGCTTCTCCCAATACATGAAAGTCGTTTCTTGATCGAACCTGAAAAACATATTCCCCTTCCCGAAGATTGGTATATTCCCTGAAATCAAGAGAACTCCAGGCCGACCACTCCTCTTCAAACCCTTTCAGCCGAACCTGGTACTGAAGTCCCTCCGGGTGATGAAAGCTGGTTGCAGAAAACTGAAAACGCAAACGATTATCACTGAACGGCAGTATGATATGCTGGGCTTCTTGTCGATCCAAAATCCGTGAGGCAAGTGAAGATTGCTCAATCAGCAGGCGTTCTTCCGTTCCATATATACTTCGGATAATCGTTCGGAATCCCGGTGATTGAACGGCCACCTCCGCCCGGTCATGGACATAGAGAAACTCGTCTCCGCCAATCCATACATTTTCCTGCGGATCAACATAGAAGTTGTACAAACTGAGAAAAAGGTTTCTGGGCAAGACATAAGAGTTTTCCGTCCAGTTGCCTTCTTCTTTAATCAGTCGGCTGACATTCATTCTGTTATAAATCCACATTTCACGGCATTCACCGGGGAAGTCCACAAATAATCCGGCATCGGCCTTATCCGGATAAAACATGGCCTCCACTCGTTCTTCTCGTTTAAAAATCGTATCCGGAAGGTATTCTTCCTCATGAATCCGCTGATAGGATTCATCCAGTACGAAAAGCCCCTGGTTGCTGGCAATACCTATCCTATCTCCACATAGTGAAGAAATAAAGTGACCCCTTGTAGTTACGGGGGTATGCTCTTCTTCAGTAAAGACATAGAGGGGGGCATCTGACCGATGAGGGTCGTCACGAACATCCAGCCGTCCTATGGAATCAAAACGGTCTCCCAGCCATAAATAGCCCAGATTATCCTCTTTCAATGACCGAATATCCATGCTTCCCAGGGGAATCATAGTCACCGTAAAGGCTTCTTCATACCTGTTGTTATTAAATAAATCAGGGTTAACGGTAACAACAAGTACACCACGGTCTCCACCTGCAAAGAAGGTATTTGGATGAAAACGAGACTTGATGAGGCTAAAGAAGGATGATCGCTGTTCGGAGTCCGGGATAACCCTGGGCCGCTGTCCCTCGCTGATGTAATACAGATATTCTCTGAGGCCTGCGACAATAAATCCTTCTTTGGTACTTTCAATCACCTCATTTATCGCAATGAAATCCCATGTCTGCCCGTCTTCTGATCCGTATACACGACGAAAATGACTTCTGGGAAGAATCTGATCATACGAAGTAAATTCATCTGAATTTTCTGACAACGTGGTTTTTTCCAGATAATAAAGCCCATTACTGGTTCCGGCATAAAGTGTCCCATTATAATGCTTTACACTCAGTATACTACCCGGCAGCCCTCCTTCCTGATTCCAGTACCTGGAAGGATTTCCAAAGTCAAATCGGGTCAAGCCGTTATTGGTTAAAGCCCATAAACCGCCTTCCATGTCTTCTCCCACGTTCAGAACCATATTGGTTCTCAGACCTTCCTGAACTGTAATTTGCTCTTCAAGACGCCCCTCTGGGCTCATGACCAATACCCCGCCATTGATGGTTGCAATGGCGACATTCCCGTTTTGCATTAACATTGCACGATAAAATATTACATCCTGAATAAACGGATCCAGATCGGTTTCTATATTTTCGAATCGAACATCTGAGATCGTTTCACCAAATTCGAAGCGGTAAAACCCATGATTCTGAAAACCAGCAATTACCGTGTTTTCATCCATCGGAGCAAACAAAAAAACCGCACTCAGGGTATTTGTTTCTTCAAGTATGACCACCGCCTCTTCGCCTTCTATCGTCATGAGCCCTTTGCTGCCATGAAAAACAAGAGGCTTTCCCCTGAATGAAAAAAGCCGTCCGAACCGTTGGTTCTCTCCTGCATGCCAGGCTGTAACCGACTCATAATCCCATCGGTAAAGTGCTTCATAGGTTCTGAAATAGACTCCGTCGTCTGCCACAGCAGCGTCCCATATATTGCCTGCTTCCAACGTATCCGGGAGAGTTTCTATCAAGCTCTTGTACATAAAGCTGCCCAGGGAATCAACGGTTATTTTTCCAAACTCTCCCACCCCGAAGGCATATATATTTCCATCCTCTCCGGCCACCAGGCTTCGTGCCGGCCGCTCCCTGTCCAATAGCACTTTTGACCACCTTGAGCCGTCATATATCAAAACCCCTCCACTGTTAGCAATGTAGATCAGCCCGTCGTCATCCTGATAAAAAGACCAGTTTTGAGGAGTAGATTTATAATCGTTACCTGTAAAATTGTAGTGAAAAGGAAATCCACCCGTTGTTTTTGCACAAATGGGGTGTGCCGTTATGAGACAAAGAAGAAGTACTTTGATCAGGCTGACAAATGTGAAAACTCTTAAATGTGCCACTAAACAAATGGTTGTTATTTCCTATTCTTAATATGCTTTATCACAAAAAGCTTACATTCTAATAAATGTAGTTTAATTCACAGAATGATAAAAGATTTTAAATTTTATTTATACCCCCCAAAGATAATGGTGCATTTTATGAATGTATCCTTTTTGAAATGCGTGGATACCGGCATACATTTCAAAAAGAATAACGTGTAGAATGGACTGAAAAATAGTGTATATGAGACGTATTATTATCGATATTGAAATCCAGAATACTATCGAAATCATCAGGAAGCAAAAAGGACGTTTTACGGCGTTTATGGCGCGGCTTTTTGTAAAAGAAGAAACTCTCAGAAAAGAAGTGGAAGACCGGATTCTGGATGAAATTCAGAAAACCATTGCTAAAAACCTTGAAATCCGGTTACACCAGGAAGGAATTAAGGCCAACCTGAAGATTCGGAAAGAGAATAGATAAAAAACCGGGTGTATACGGCCTCATGATACACCCGTTTTCTTCATTTTAATGAACGGCCCGTATTGGCCAAATCTGCTGCCATCCAATACAAACTCTGGCCTTAAACATGTCTTTTTGTTTATAACGGCCGTTTTTTCCCCTATGATGGTTTTATCAGCGGACAAATATACTCGTTTCAGTGTGTTCAATAAACCAGTCAACGACCCGGTTCATGAAATCCAGCTGATGAGCACGTTCAATTAATCCGTGAGGCTGCCTCGGATACAACACCAACTCCGAAGGAATATCATTCAGCCGTAAAAACTGATACAACTGAATGGATTGTTCCGGATGAACCCGTTCGTCGGCTAATCCGTGCGCAACCAAAAGAGGGGTTTTGGCATATTCAAGACGGGCAACCGGAGATCGTTCCCAGACCAGTCCCGGATTCTCAAACCACCAGAGATCCCAATGGGTAATGGACATCTCATTGGGAATGTCCGTTGTTCCCATAAACGAAATCCAATTGGATAACCCTGCAAAGGTAGCTGCTGCAGCAAAGCGGTTGGTATGTCTTGTTGCTGCCCACGCCGAAAAGTAGCCACCATAGGAAGTCCCCGACATACCCACTCTGCCGGGATCTACGAGCCCCTGATGCGCCAGGTAATCAATTCCATGAATGACATCTTCGAATTCTTTGCCCCCTAGATCCCTGTGATTTGCCATGGTAAACCAGGAACCCCGGCCTCCACTGCCTCTGTAATTCGGCTTAAGAACTGCAAACCCATGGCTGGCGAAAACTTGCGCGGGATACAATGCCCGCGTATTCCATCCATCCAGGCTCACTCCTTCGGGTCCGCCGTGGGGCAAGATGGCAAGCGGATAGGCTTTCTCTTCATCATAATCTACAGGATAGGTTAAAACCCCCTCGATGACCGTACCATCAGGACCAAACCACTCAATGGTTTCCTGTCTTCCCAGCACGATATCTCTCAGCCAGGGGTTATGGTTCGTAATCCGATTCCAACGTGGACCGGGTAACGTACCGGTATATACTTCTGCCGGATGATCTCTCCGATGTACCGCAGCCGCAAAAAAGGATCCGGAAGCATCGAAACTGACCGATCTGAAAATTTCTCTTTCACCTCCGCCAAGAGGAACCGCTTCTCCTCCGGCAGCAGGAATCTCGCGCAAACGGGTTACCGTCCCTTCAACGGCAACAAACCGCAGCGTTTCGTTATCATACCACTCAATCCACTCCGGAGTTCCTTCATAACCCTCCGGGGTAATATCCTCAGCGGTATAGGCTCCTGTCCGGGTCACATACAAACGTTGAGGAAGCGGATCATTGATGGCTTTGGCAGCAAGAAAGGCAAATCGATTGCCATCCGGCGACCAACGCATAGGCCCGACTTTACCCTGGCTCTCGGCCAGTAAATCAAGACTGTTATCGTCAAGCCGAAGCCTCATTATTTCACTGAACATCATTTCATCATCGATTCCCGTACCATAGGTCATGCGAACCGCCAGCTGATGATTATCCGGGGCCCAGGCAAAGTCCCATACCATCATATCCTCCGGTGTCACCACCCGGGATTCTTCCCCTTTTTGAATCCAAAGACGGGTAAACCGCTCATTTTCTCCGGATACAATCATATCAAAACCGCGTTCCTGCCGTTCTTCAACCTCAGGAGAAACCGCATCAGTCATGGTGTACGCAATGTGAGAAGCATCCCTGGAAAAAGCATAGGCACGAACACCTTCCGGTGCATCGGTATGCCGGGTAAGGTCACCGCCGGAGTAATCCAGAGAATACACCTGCGTTTTGTCATGGTGTTCTTCAGAGCGCATCAAAAATGCAACCCGATCGGTTCCCGGTATCCACGAAACAGAAGAAACACGGTTTGATGTGTCTACTACAACAGTATCCTTACCGTTATCAACGGTTAAAACCCTGAGTTCTGTGTACCCGGGACCCACAGGATCTTCTTCGCTCCTTGGTATAAACAATGTATAGGCAATGTGGCTTCCCCGCTCATTAATTTCCACGTTTCCGGCCTGACGGAGGTTAACAACATCTTCTGCATATAATTGAGCCTGGACCGACTCTATGGAAATGAACAAAAAGGATACAACGATCCCACTTAGAAAAAGAATGGCTTTCGATTTCATAATTCACCTGACTGAAATAATGAATGTGATGGACTACTTGAGCTTATCCTGAAACAGGTCTTTAAGCTTTTCAATTTTCGGTTGAATGACCACCTGACAAAAACCTTGTTCCGGGTTCTTGTTAAAATAATCATGATGATATTCTTCCGCTTCATAAAAAGCTTCCAATGGAACAATCTGCGTCACAATCGGTGCATCAAAGATCCTGGCTTTTTCCAGCTTCTCTTTGAAGTATTCCGACGATGCACGCTGTTCTTCATCATTATAGAATATTACAGAACGATACTGGGGTCCAACATCGGCACCCTGCCGGTCGGGGGTCGTCGGATCATGGGTCTGCCAGAACACCGACAACAGTTCTTCAAATGTGATCTGTTGCGGGTCATACTGAATGCGAACGACTTCGGCGTGCCCGGTCTCCCCTGTACAGACAACACGGTACGACGCTTCGTCTTTTTTTCCGCCTGAGTAACCGGGAACCACCGACAGGACTCCCTTAATCCTCTGAAAAACAGCCTCCACACACCAAAAACAACCGGCTCCAAAAACCACCTGTTTGGCCTGATCAGACATATTACGCCTCCGGAGTATCGCTGTTTCCAATTTTAAACTGATTTGAAAAGGAGGTCTTCAATTCCTCAAGATCATTTTCCGTAATCAGGTCACCCAGGTTTTCAATCCCGTTTTTCAGTACCAGGTTAAAAATCATACGATTAAAGATCATCTGGTGCGCCATGGATGTAATTTGCATCACATGCTCTTGTCCCAGTTGCTGATTCGCCAGCTTTAGCTTATTAAAAATCGGCTCTACAACCGTATGTGCCAATTGTGCCAGCTGCTTCTCAAGCTCCTGGGCTTTTTCATTTTTCTTGCTGGTTATTTCGTTTCCGTCCTGATCTACTAACTTCATATAGAGTATACTTATTTAATTTCAGCAAATAACCGGGCCGAATAGCTCCTGTTATAGCCGGCAGATACATATCTGCATATTGGTTTACTTCTTGAACAATGTTTTTTTTCCTGTCATCGTTCACGTTTATTCAAATTGAACACCTGCCGGTGGTACAGCATTAAGCAGGTGTTTTACAAAAAAGTCAAAGGTTCTTCTCAGGTGATAGGGCTCACTGGCATACCCATGGCCCCGATTTGGAAATACGATCAGATCAAAGTCTCTGTTTTCTTCGATAAGTGCATCGATTAACAACAACGTTGAGTTTGGATGCACATTACTGTCCATGGTTCCGTACGTGAGAAGCAGTGGATCCTGCAACGCTGATGCTTTTCTTGCCAGCACCTGATTTCTGTACGAATCGTATCCGTTTTCAATCTTCCTTAATCCCTGGTACTTTTCTCCCCAATAGTAGGTGTATCCTCTGTTATCCATGTTACCGGCACTGGCCACGCCCGCTGAAAAAACGCCCGGGTGGTTTAACAATGCACTCATGGTTGCATAACCGCCCCCGGAATGACCGTAGATACCCGTCCTGCCAATATCCAGCCAGGAATATTGATCCCCTAACTGCCTGAGTGCCGCGATCTGGTCTTCTATCCCGTTATCACTCATATCTCCGTACCAGGCCGTATGAAAGGATTTTGACCGAAACGGGGTTCCAAGTGCATCCAGCTGAATGACAACAAACCCAAGAGCCGCCAGGGCATGGACTTCACCTCTCCTCGCAGCCATGAAACTTCTGGAACCTACACTGCCTACCTGAGGACCCGGATAAATATTTATGATCACCGGATAGGTTTTCCCGGGGTCGAAGGATTCCGGCTTGATCATGATTCCATACAGATCGGTTTCCCCGTCCCGGGCTTTAGCCGTGAAAGACTCCGGAGCGGTCCACCCTGCTTCCAGCAAAGCCTGAATATCGGAGGTTTCCAGCTCTTTTATCGTTTGGCCCTTCCGGTTTAGTAACACGGTTTCCGAAGGCTGGGAAAAGGCAGAAAATTCATCCACGATAAACCGTCCGGATGGCGACATATGAATTCTGTGATGACCCGTAGCGGTGCTTATTAGTTCCGGAGTACCTGTAATGACCCCCTCAAATCCGGTTTTATACAGATACTCATGATACGGATCCACCTCGGGATCTACCCCCACCGCCGTAAACCACACCTGTGCCCGTTTGGGATCCACATGGTGGACGTCGATCACATTCCAGTTTCCTTCTGTAATACGTTTGATCGGCTGGCCGTCCATTAGAGAATGCAGATACAAATGTCCCCATTCATCCTTCCGGGTAAACCAGATAAACTCATCCCGATCAAACAATACTCTCCAGTTTGGATGTCCGCGTGAACTCAGATTGGACTCAAAAAAGGTTTTTGCGTTCTCCCGGTATATATGTCTGACATCCCCGGTTCGGGTATTTGCAATGTACAGATCCACTTGCCTGTAATCCCTGGAAGTGGTGACAAAAGCCAGCGTGGATCCATCCGGACTCCACTGATGGTCGGTCCATGCTCCGTCCCGTTCCAGTCCGCAGCAGTTGGATGTTCTCTGATGAGACGGTTCAATATCCAGCCAGATTTTTTTTCGTTCATCGATATCCAGTATCACCCGCTCCAGTTTTGGTACGATGGTATCGCCGGGCAATGCGTACGGCCATGACATCAGCAGAGGCCGGTCTTCAGCCGTTTCCAGCAAATGCATCGGCTTTACTTCTCTTTCATCCAACCGATACGTAGCAATTTTTCGCGAATCGGGTGACCAGTTGAGCACAGGCCGGTCGGAACGGAACCAGCCTTGTGAATTTGCCGCAAATCCATGTCCTTTGGTGCCGGTTGTTGTTAAGGCAAACTCTTCTTCTGTTTCCAGATCACGAATCCAGAGATTATGTGAATCAATAAACGCTGCGTATCGGCCGTCCGGGGAAAGCACGCTGTTTTCAGGTGGACGAACACGGTCGGTTTCTGTGCAGGTATAATGGCTCAGTGTACATTCCCACGTTTTTTCCTCTGCGGTAAAGCGGATCCGCGTTTCATCATCCACAAACTCAAAGCTTCTGAACGGAAGCCGAGTGGCTTTAACCCGTTGTTCAAAAAGTGTATCCAGCGTGGCGGCCATCTTCTCGTGATCAAATGCCGGCTGTCGGGAGGCCTGCTCAGGATCAACTAAATAGAAACGGTGTCCTCCTTCGGTTCGGACACGATACCAGAAACGGTCATCGTCGATCCAGTGGGGTCGGACATTGTGATGCAGTATATGTTCGGATACATTCCAACTTAGAAGTTTTTCCGCTTTTTTATAGGTTTCTTCCGAAATTATAACCGTATGCTCTAAACGGACAGGATCTGATGTAGTCGCACAGGACGACAAAAGGAGCAGCATACAAAACCCGGCAGCAAAGTGAGCATACATGCTGCGTTGCAGCCGGAAAAGATGAAAAAACGTCATAATCTGAAGTCGGTTTCTTTAAAAGGATCGTGTCCGTGTAACGTATATCACTGCTTTTGTAGCAAGAGCGGTGAACGGTTTAAAGGTACTCAAATCACCGCGAAGGTTGAAATAATTTCAAACATTCTTTTATCTGGCAGCCGAGGTGGAAGTGCCGACTCTGCGTGGTAGATGAAGCAATGGATCCGGAAGATCGAAGTAAACCAATCGTTGCAAATCATCACTTACAGCAGCAATTCTCTGCTGCTCGTGCAATACGGTGATTCCTTCCAGATCCTGCACATCCGATTGAAATGCGGCAAGCGGCCTTCCGTCAGGATCTATCACAAAAATCGCCCGGGCCTCATCGCTGATCAGCCAAAGCCAATCATGGACATCATCGTAATGGAGTCCGGATAAATCCAGCCCCCGGGCCTCATCATCCAGGCCAAAATCCACCGGCACCTTTCGAAGCTGATTTCCCTGTGCATCCAGCTCAACCAATCGCCTGGGATTCTTTTCGTTCGCTACGAAAATATGATGGTTCCTGGTATTGATCGCAATGCCTTCCAGGCCATCGTTTTCATTCCGTCGCTCTACATCCACCTGAAACCGGCTCAAAATCTGCCCCAGCGTATCATACTCTATAATTTCCCTTTGACGTTCCTCAACCACCCACAAGGTCTCATATTCCGGATGCCATGCAATACCTTCCATATCTTCACCACGTACTTCCAGCTCTTCTACGATGCTTCCGGATTGTGTG
>JASCXY010000070.1 GCA_030012235.1 Balneolaceae bacterium ANBcel3
GTTGGGGGGGATGTTTGGTGTCGGATTTATATTTGGGAAAAGGTTGATAAATTCTGTCAAAGAACAGTGGTAAAAAAAGGTACTCTTCCAGTTCATATGGTCATGATCTCATCTTTAGAATTTTTTTTAAAGAAGACAGGGGCTCAAAATTGCTTGTCTGGAAGAGATAGCATGGCGAAAAGGTTGGATTAACGACACCCAGGTGTTGAAACTTGCAGAGATCTTAAATAAAACAGGTATGGACAATATCTCAAAATTCTGATCGGATGATTAAAGAAGTTAAACTGATCTCTTTGCCAAAAATCGAAGACCCTCGCGGAAACCTGACGTTTTTTGAGGATAACAACCAGATTCCATTTAAGACAGAGAGAGTATTTTGGACATATGATGTCCCTGGAGGGCAAACCCGTGGTGGTCATGCATACTACAAACAAAATGAGCTTATCATCGCATTAAGTGGAAGCTTTGATGTAGTAATAACAAAACCTGACGGAGAATCCAAGATTTATAGTCTGAATCGCTCTTACTATGGATTGTATATTCCAGCACGAACCTGGCGGCATCTAGAAAACTTTTCCACGAATGCACTTTCTCTACATGCATCAGATTCGCAATTTAGTGAGTCAGATTATGTCAGGGATTTTGATGAATATGTGGGGCTGTATGAAAAGTAGTAGTGTATTCGATTGTACATTGATCCATTTACCTGTTGTTCATAATGTTGCGGGCAACATAACGGCCATAAACAATGGCGAAGGAATCATTCCTTTTGAAGTTAACAGGGTGTATTACCTGTATGATATTCCCGGTGGAGAAGGCCGTGGGGCGCACGCACACAAAGAATTACAGCAACTCATTGTAGCTGCAAGCGGAAGTTTTGATATCACAATAGATGATGGAAAAACGAAAAGAACATTTAATCTGTCTCGCCCGTATTTAGGTTTGTATTTACCCCCCGGCTTATGGAGAGAAATAAATAATTTTTCATCAGGCGCCATTTGCCTGGTTTTAGCTTCTGAAAATTATCAAAACGAAGACTACTTGAGAGATTACGAAGCTTTTAAATTATATAAACATGTCAGGTTTGTTGAGTACAGTAAAACTTTCTTGGATTTGTCTTGGACATGGTTGAATGATCCGGAAATAAAAGAGTTAACCATGACAAATGACTTTACTAAAGAAGATCAAAAAAGATTTTTTGATAGTTTAACAAATAAGGAGGATTATTTAGTTAAAGGTATATGCTTTGATAGTAAACCCATTGGTGCTTGTGGGCTAAAAAATATAGATCATGGTAAAGCCGAATATTGGGGTTATATTGGTGAAAAAAAGTATTGGGGTAAAGGTATTGGGCAAATTGTACTTGATGAAATGGTGAGAACTGCAAGAGAATTATTGCTCGAGAAGTTGTATTTAAAAGTGGATAGAAATAATCAGAGAGCGATACGATCTTATAAAAAGTTTGGCTTTATAGAAGAGAGTGACTCGGAATTAATTTTAATGACATACAAATTATAGATTATATGATTGTTGAAAAATTCGATCACAGTAATGAAAAAGTATGGGATAGATTTATAAATGAGTCGAAGAATTCAACATTCTTATTCAACAGGTCATATATGGACTATCATTCAGATAGATTTCGCGACTACTCCACTATGATACTTGATGAAAAGTCAAATTTGATTGCTTGCTTTCCGGCAAACCAAAAGAACGATAAAGAAATTATTTCACATGAAGGATTAACATATGGTGGGATCATTGTAAAACATGATTTAAAATTATCTGTCTTTATAGATGTGTATCGTGAAATATTAAAATATTATTCTAAACAGGGATTCGAAACATTAACCGTAAAAGCTTTTCCAAGAATATATAACAGAATTCCTGCTGATGAATTTGAATATTGTGCTTTTTTAAGTGAAGCGATCCTTACCAGAAGAGATGCCGCAATAGTAGTGGATTTACAAAACCGAATTAAATATTCAGGTAATTACAGGAGAGAGGCAAAAAAAGCCAAAAAAAATGGTTTTATAATATACGAATCTGATAACCTTTCACATTTTTGGCAGGAAGTATTAAAACCAAACCTGAGAAAGCGCTTTGATGTTGAACCTGTCCATACTATGGATGAAATAATCCTGTTAAAAACCAGGTATCCAGATAAGATCAGGCTGTTTGTAGCAGAGTCACCTCAGGGTACTATTGTTTCAGGAACCGTATTATTTGTGACAAGCAATGTTGTACATTGCCAGTATATAGGCTCGGATAATGAAGGAAGAAACTCAGGTGCTCTTAACTATCTGTTTATTGACTTGCTTGATAATCATTTCCAGGATAAAAGATACTTTGACTTTGGAATAGTTAATGAGAATCAGGGCAGGGATATAAATTTTGGTATGTTGGCCTGGAAGGAAAGGATGGGGGGAAGAACCATATCCCATGATTTTTATGAGATCAGAACAGGCACCTATGAAAATTTTGACAAATTTATAAAATAATTGCTGTGATACCATTTCTCGATTTAAAAAAGGTAAATGAAAAATACGAGCAGGATATACGCCATGCCGTTAACAGGGTTATTGACTCCGGTTGGTACCTTCTCGGTGCAGAAGTGGAGGCTTTTGAGAGCGAATTTTCAAAATATATTGGTGTAAACCATACTATCGGTGTGGCAAGCGGACTTGATGCACTAAGAGTTATACTTAAAGCATATATTGAGATTGGTGAGCTCCAGGAGGGGGATGAAGTAATTGTACCGGGACATACGTTCATCGCTTCCATACTTGCTATCATGGATGTCGGTTTGAAGCCGGTACTTGCAGAACCTGATCCAGATACCTACAATATGGATCCTGATCGGATAGAAGATCATATTACGGAGCGAACCGGGGCGATTATGATTGTTCATCTATATGGTCAAAATGCATATTCAGATACTATAAGAAAGCTTTGCAAAAAATATGATCTGAAATTAATTGAAGATGCGGCTCAGGCTCACGGAGCATTTTACCAGGAGAAAAGAATTGGTTCTTTAGGCGATGCAGCTGCTTTCAGTTTTTATCCGGGTAAAAATCTCGGGGCATTGGGGGGTGCCGGAGCCATTTGCACTGATGATGAGCCATTGGCAAACGTATGTAGGGCACTTGGGAATTATGGTTCAGAAAAAAAATACCATAACAAGTACCAGGGATATAACAGCAGGCTTGATGAAATTCAGGCAGCTATACTTAGAGTGAAATTAAAAGGTCTGGATGATGATAACCAGCGAAGAAGGGTAGTTGCTGATTTTTACCTTAACAACATTGAAAATCCAAAAATAACACTTCCTAAACTTTCAAACTCTGCCACAAACTCAAAAGATCACGTTTGGCATCTGTTTGTAATCCGATGCGAAGAAAGAGCTCGACTCATCCAATATCTCGATAAGCACGGAATTGGAACGCTAATACACTACCCGGTCCCCCCGAATAGACAGGAAGGGTATAAATCTCTGCATAGCTATAAGCTTCCTTTAACAGAATTTTTACATGAGAAGGTTTTGAGTTTGCCGATAAGTCCTGTGATTTCTCGGTCTGAAATAGAAAAAGTTGTGCAAGTAATCAACAATTTTCAGTAATGTCAATGGACCGAAGCAAAACCATGGTAGTGAATACCCAATGGCTCTATGTATCAAAAATAGCAGCCAAATTTCTGGGCTTAATATCTATTGTACTGGTTATAAGACAATTAGATGTTGATGTCTTCGGCACCTATAATCTCTTATTAACATCCTTTGTAGTATTTGAAATCTTGTCCCTGTCTGCAGTGAATCAGGTGTTTCAGCGATTTATACCTGATTTTATTGCTAATAAGGAGTTTAAGAAGTTCAGGAAACTCGTGAAAAAAGGAATTTTATTTTCTGCAGGTGGTTTTATACTAATTTTGGTTTCACTTTATGTATTAAAAGATCCCTTTGCTTCCTTTTTTAACATTGAGACTATTGATAATTATCTATATGCATTTATAATATTTTGTGCATTATTCTTTTTTAGAAATATCTCAAGTATTTTACTAAAGTCTCTATTGCTTCATAAGTATTTTTCAATACTTGATATTGTAAATAATGTTGTAAGGCTTACACTGTATATAGTCTTCTTGAATAACCTGAATGTTAATATTCTGCTGTACATTGAATCACTTTTGGCTATCATTGTTATTATACCCACATATATTATATACAGAAAATATGCTTCTGATTTGGATTACACCGCAAAACCCATAAGTGAAACAAAGGTAACAGGGAAGAGGATAATTCGGTATGGCCTGTTTTCTATGGGGAATGTGTTGGGGCAGGGAATCGTGGGCAGGAAGTCAGATTATTTTATTGTTGCGGCATTGTCTAACCCTTACCAGATTGGTTTATATGCTTTTGCAAGCAGGCTTTATGAGATGGTGTATAAGGTATTGCCCATCAAAGATTTCTATTCCGTTTTAAAACCGCTCTTCTTTCATAAATATTCCAGTACATATCGCTTAGAAGACTTTCATAAAATGTGTGCGTTTATGATTAAGGTGTTAACACCTGTCTATCTTTTTCCAACGCTTTATATCATTTTCTTTGGAAGAGATATTATTAGCATTGTGTTTGATGAGCGTTACCTGGATGCGTACTGGGCAGTCGTCATCTTGTTTTTAGCAAAGCCGTTCAGCCCCTGGTTTAATACGATTGGTATCATTACCCATTTGAAAGAACGTGTAGACTATGAAATGTACACTAAAGTAATAGTAGTTTTCAGTATATTAGCTGGTATTTATGGGATGAAATACTTCGGAATTGTTGGTGTTGCAACAGCATCAAGCGCAGGATTGGTATTACAAAATCTTATGCTGTGGTTTCTAATGAGAAAATACCCGGAATTGAAGTTCGGTTACAGGTATTACTTCAAATTCATTGGCATGATCGTTCTTCTGCTTCCATTTGCAGCCGTGACTCAATTTTCATTAAACCTGTATGAGTTTGTTGTATTAAGTTCTTTTTATCTGTTAAGCTGCATAATGATTACTATATACCTTCATCCGTTTAATGAATTTGATTTGGCACAGTTAAAAAAATTATCGTCTAAATCGGCATTATTAAGCAAGTCAGAAATAGTAATAGGTCAAATTTACCAGGTTTTGCCGGGTAGGTTGAAATAAGTGTGATGTGGGTATGCAATAAAATCATACAAAAAATATGTTAAAATATGGTCAAATTATTAAAAATGGGCATAAAGAGTTACATACCATCTAAAGTAAAAAAAATCGCAAAAATTTTATTGAATCAAGAAAACAAACCCCTTGATTTAAGAAAAATCACAGATAATCCGATTGAGGCCATATATTTGGCAAAGAATAAACCATTTATTATTAACGCAGAAATCATAAGATGCCGCAGCTCATTTTATCAAGGCCTTGCGTTTGATGAGAACCATCCAGCAGTGAAAACTGTAAAGTTAGTATCCAATAATTCGGAAGGAAGAAAGAAATCCAACCTTCCATTATTGGATTATTATAATAACTGGCAACCTAAAAATGCAGCTCAGGTCTTGGGTTTTAAGAGATGTGGGAGTAATCTTGAAAAATTGAGACCAGAAGAGTTTGTTTACCCCTGGGATCATATTAAGCCAAAAGAAGCCGGTAATATCCGTAAAAAAAAAATTGACAGATATTATAAAATGGGGGTTGTTAAGGATACTGAATTCGGTCCAATGGATAAACAAAAGATTGAGATGGAGTTGTTAAGGTATACAAAACTATACAAAAGTATATCTAATAAAGGATATTTAGTTGACAAAGATCATATTGAGTCTTTCTTGTTGACTAATTCAATGGGTGAATATGTTTTTTTCATCAGAGGAGGACAACATAGAATGTCAATATTGTCTGCGATGGGCTATAAATATGTGTCAGTTATAGTAAGCCAAATAATCAGAAAAGATGATGTTTGCTATTTACCACATGTTAAAAATGGACTCTTTAGTTATAATGAAGCTAAGTACATATTTGACAGAATAAATGATGGTAAAGAGAATAAACTGGTCAATATAATAAGCTAGAAAAACCATCATTGAAATTAATTAACTATTTTTACAGAAAAAAATGTTAAAAAACAGGCTTAAGTCTTATATAAAGCAAAAACCTTCTTTGCTATTCATTGTGAAAAAGATAAGTGACTTAATCAGGAAAAATTATCGTGTCGCGTTTTATCTACTGTCTCGATATTTAATAAGATTACAATTTCATAATCAACGATTGAGAGATGGCTTGAAAATAGATTCAGTGTTACCCGATGGGGTCTCTTTTTTTGGTTATTATAATATATCACCGGGCAACTATAACAATGAAATTGTCTTTTGTTCCGTAAATGAAGAAATAAATCATCCAACCCCAAACAACAAACTACACATTAATATTAAATCACAAAGCAAGAGTAGATTAATCGGCACAACTAATTCTTGGAACTGGCAACAGGGCTGTATGTTGCAATGGTTACCACCAAAATATGAGCAAATTATATTCAACGATTATGATTCTGTTTCTGGCTCGTATGTCTGCAAAATATTTAATAAGGAAGGAGGTTTGATCGGGAAATTTAAAGGACCAACTTCTAATATATCAAAGTGTGGAAGCTACGCCCTCTTTTTTAATTATGATCGTTTGTCAACGATTAATCCATCATACGGGTATAATTGTAAGAAAGATATTAAACTGCCACCAGATGATAAAGATGGAATATGGAAGATAGACCTTAGTACAGGAGTGTCATACCTTATAATAACACTTGAGCAATTGAAAACGCTCAATTATTCAAAAACGATGGATGATGCGGTTCATAAAGTTAACCATATCGACATAAACCCTACTGGTACTAGGTTCATTTTCATTCATAGGTGGAGAAGTCCTATGGGGCGTTTTCATCGTTTGATCTCTGCAGACAAACACGGAAAGGATTTATATATTTTGAATGGTGACAGAATGACTTCACATTGTTGTTGGTATGATGATCAAACCATAATTTCATTTTGTCATATTGAAGGAAAGGGTGATGGCTACTATATATTGACTGACAAAACACATTCCAGAAAGCTTTTGTCAGAAAAACTACCAAAAGAGGACGGGCACCCAAGCGTTAGCACTGATAAAAAATGGCTACTTACGGACACATATCCAGATAGTGCAAGAATGTCGAAGTTACTATTGTACAACTTTCAAAAGGATAAAATAATTGAACTTGGAAGGTTTTATCAGCCATTGCGATACAAAAATGCTTTTCGTATAGACCTGCATCCAAAGTGGGGACTTGATCGAAAAAACATATTCTTTGAATCTGGACACAATGGGAAGAGACAGTTATACCAAATGAACATTGGCAATTTATTACATAACTCACAATGAGCGCAACAGAAGTTTTCATTTTCTCATACAACAGGGGGCAGCTCTTACAAAACTGTGTGCAATCTGCACAAAAATATATACCCAACGTATCAATAACTGTAATTGATGATAACAGCGATGATCCCGAAACAATAAAAGTTTTAAACAATTTTGATTCTGAAGTTAGAGTGTTGAAACCTAACTTGGATGATGGTTCAAGATGGGGTGGCTTTTACAATAATATTAACTGGGTTATTCAAGAATTAGCAGAATCAAGATGGGTATTGTTAATTGAAGATGATATGCAGTATGTAAGGCCTTTTTTAAAAGAGGATTATAGCAGGATAAATTCATTTTTTAACAATAATCCGAGATCGGCGTACTTAGCCGTTGAATTTTTAAAAGAGAGGTTAAGAGAGAAAGATCAACAGTCATTAATTGTTGATAAAGAACAAGATATGTATTTTTTCAAGGAGTCAGCAGAAGATTACAGGGGAACCATTCACATTTGCAGCTCCGGTGTTTTAAATATTCAATTAATGAGAGAAGTTGGGTATAAATTTGTTGGAGACAGGCCTGAGATAAGAGCAAGAGCAAAAAAGCAGTTCACAAGAAAAGGATTTTACCCATATCCACTCTTGATGTATCTACCATCCGCACCATCTGTTAAAAATCGAAAATCTACTTTCACTAGAAACTTAATTGAGTATTACTATAAAACTGGTTTTTATCCCTACAAAGAAATGTCACATAGAGAACTGCAACAATTTATGAATCGTGATATTTCGATATTACCCTATACAAGTGATTTTATAGAGACAATGGACAAATCTATAAAGCCCCCTTACATATATGCAGATTCAATGCGAAGGTGCCACGGTTTGTTCAGGAGAATTGAAAAAGTAGAAAAAAAACTGCGGGGTTTGGCATCTCAATGAAAGTTTTGCTCGTAGGAGAATTCAGCGGTTTTCATCGTGCTTTAAAATTAGGATTACAGGAATTGGATCATGAGGTTATTCTGGCAGGCTCACCTGACGGATTTAAAAGCATACCCATTGATGTTAATTTGTGGCCGTCTGTTCAAGTTACAAACAAATTGTTATTCGCATTTTTCAAACAAATCAGTATTTACAACGGCCTGAAGAAACTACCGGATGTTGATGTTGTGCAGTTTATCAGCCCGATGAGATTTCATAATTCATTACCTGTGTATGGAAAATGGTTTAACTCCTTTGTTTACCAGTCGTTTATAAAAAAATCAAATAAATCCTTTCTGGTCGCCTGTGGTAATGATCCGGTTTACAGCCAAATTGGAAAAAATAAGGTTGGTTACAATCCTCTGGATGCCGAATCAAAAATTACAGGCATTGTTTCATCAAAAACCACTGACCAAAAAGCACTTTCGTGGAATATTGAACTTGCAAAAAGGCTTAATGGTGTCATACCTGCATCGTATGATTATAGAGTAGGGTATGAAACCTTTTCTGACGATATAAATTTATCCAGTACAATTCCAATGCCAATCATGACTTCAGAATATGAATATTCGGAGAATAGATTAAACAATGGGAAAATCAGAATCTTACACGGTATCACACGACCGGAAATGAAAGGAACTCCCATAATTTTAGAAGCATTGGAAAGGATAAAAGAAAAATACCCTGATGAGGTTGAAATCAGAACGGTCAACCGGCTCACTTATGCGGAATATTTGAATGAAATACAAAACGCTAACTGTTTGATTGATCAGTGTAATTCGTACGGGTACGGTATTAATGCGCTGATAGGGTTAGCCATGGGCAAAGTTGTGATGAGCGGGGCAGAACCTGAAGAACTTAATGCATTGAATGTGGCGGATTGCCCGGTAATCAATATTCGTCCGGATGCAGATGATATTTATTCAAAAGTTGAACAACTGATAGTAAATAAGCACAAGTTTCAGGAGTTTGGGGCGGCATCACGTAAATACGTAGAAGAAGTACATGACGCTGTCAAGGTAGCAGAGCGGTATGTGAAATTTTGGAGTCAGTCTTAAAAAAGCATCAATTGAAGTTAAGAAATAATCACATACTAAAATATTTATCCATTGTAATCATATTTACATCATGGATTATATTTTATACTATTCCCAGAGACTTGCAGTATCCGCTGTTTTTTATTCCTGCAATAGTACTGATATTCTACTCATTCTATCCATACAAGAAAGAAAATGTTATAGCATTTATTCTGTTTGGCGTCGTTATCTTCAGGTTCTTTATACCTGAAGATTTTTCGTTAACAAATATTTCTTTTTGGGCAGCTATGATTAGGGCTATATTGATATCTTCCCTGTTTTTGATTGACAGAGAGAGCCTGATGAAAATGTATGGTTATTTCAGAAAGTATCTTTTTTACATCGTAATCATCAGTCTGCCGTTCTATTTGTTGTACATAGCCGGTCTTTTGCCAATCGGACAAATAGCTACCCATGTTGGAGGGGATGGTGAAGGCAGGACCTGGAACGTATATCTATTCTTTTCTCTTCAAGACCATCCTATTAGAGGTGAAATTACTAGATTTCCTGCAATTTTCGATGAGGCAGGCTTTCTTGGTACTCTGCTTGCATTAATACTTATTATTGAGAAGCTAAATATGACAACGAAGGAAAATAAAACATTTTTATTCTCCGGTATATTAACCTTTAGTCTGGCTTTTTATCTTATCATTTTTGTTTACTACTTCTTTAACAAGGAATATGATTTGAAAAATAAAATATACTTAGGCGTTATTTCGGTTATACTTCTGATGATTAGTTATTTTCTATTTCAAGAAATATTCACCAGTAGAGTATTGGATAGATTATTTACCGATGATAGTATAACTATAATTGAAGATAATAGAATTGGTTTAGGTACACAACAAATGATTATTAGTGGATTAAAAACAATTGATTCGAAATTGTTGTTATTTGGAGGTGGCTATCAAGCAAGTGAAGGGATTTCTTTTGTATCTGCTACTACATGGGTTAATTTGGTATTCCAGCTTGGATTTGTTTTTATTTGTTTATTCACTATTTTCTCATTCATTTTTGTAAATAAAAATATTAATAACTTAATATTTTTATTCGCATTTTATGCTTCTGTATTGCAAAGACCAGCAATATTTTATCCTCTGTGGTTTTTTATATTCATAGTTGGAATTAAAATTCGATACAAATGAGAATACTATTTGTTGCAAGTGGTAATAAAGGAAATATGAATCCTTTAATAAATTCACAAAAAGAATCTTTATTACATTATAAAAAGCGAAAAATAGAAATTGATTCTTACTTGATTATTGGTAAGGGGATATTAGGTTATCTAGGAAATTACTTTACACTTAGAAAAAAAATAAAAAAGGGTAATTATGATATTATTCATGCACACTATTTGTTTTCTGGAATATTAGCATCAGTTGTTGGTAAAAAACCAATAATTACTTCACTAATGGGTAGTGATATTTATAAAAAATATTATAAGTATATAGTAATAATATTTGTAAAATATTTTTGGGATCAGTCAATTGTGAAATCCTGTGACATGGCCAAAATATTTTCAAAAACTAAAGTATCTATATTACCTAATGGTGTAGATATCTCACGTTTTAAATCAAATAATCGTTTTAATGCTTGTGAAGCGTTGGGCTGGGATTCTTCAAAAACTCATATTCTTTTTGCTGCAAGCCCCTCAAGACTTGAAAAAAACTTTTTACTTGCTAAAGAGGCTTTTAATCTCGTTTCAAGAAAGCATGAAAATTTACAGCTTCAAATATTAGAAAATATCCCGCATAATAGTATACCTATATATTTGAATGCTTCTAGTGTAGTAATATTATCAAGTAAATGGGAGGGAAGTCCCAATGTAATAAAAGAAGCTATGGCCTGTAATCGGCCTATTGTTTGTACAAATGTAGGAGATGTGTCTTGGTTGTTTGGTAATGAGGAGGGACATTATATTTGTTCGCATGATGTAAACGATTTTTCTGAAAAACTTGAAAAGTGCATTAACTATAGTAAACATGAGTCGAAAACGAACGGGCGAAATAGAATTATTGAGTTGCAACTTGACTCTGATTCTGTAGCAAAAAAAATAATTGCCATTTACGATAAAATTATACAATGAAAATATTCATTGACATCGGCCATCCCGCCCACGTTCACTATTTCAAAAATTTCTACCGAATCATGTCTCAACAAGGACATGAGTTTTTGATAATAGCAAGAGATAAAGAGATCAGTCAGCAGTTGCTTGATAGCTATGAAATCCCATACCTCTCACGGGGTAAAGGTAGAAAAAGTACGTTTGGTAAACTTGTTTATTTACTAAAGGCTAATATGCTATTATTAAAAAATGCTCTCTCTTTTAAACCGGACCTGTTTCTAAGCTTTTCATCACCATACGCAGCACAGGTTTCATCGATTCTACGTAAACCTCACATCGCATTTGACGATACGGAACATGCGCGTTTGGGAAGAATGATGTACCGGCCGTTTACCGATCTGGTTTTAAGTCCTGAATCATATAAAGGTAAACTCTCTCAAAAACAGACTCTTTTTAAAGGATATATGGAGTTATGTTATCTCCACCCAAACTATTTTAAGCCGGATCCGACGGTCTTGCAGATGCTGGGTGTAGAAGAAGGTGAGCGATACATTGTACTTCGGTTTGTCTCTTGGAATGCTACACATGATTCGGGTCATTCTGGTATTTCTTTGGAGAATAAGCGGGTAACGGTTAAGGAGTTTTCAAAATATGGGCGGGTTTTTATTTCATCCGAAGAACAACTTCCGAAAGAACTCCAGCCTTACAGAATCTCCATTCCTCCCGACAAGATGCATGATGTACTCAACTACGCCACTCTTTTTTTTGGTGAAAGTGCCACCATGGCTTCTGAATCCGCCGTATTGGGAACACCTGCTATCTACCTGGATAACGAAGGAAGAGGCTATACGGATGATTTGGAAAGAAGTTATGGTCTGGTACACAACTTCACCGAATCCCCCCAAGACCAAGAGAAGGCGATCCAAAAGGGAATCGATCTTCTTCAAAATCGGAATATAAAATTGGAGTCGATGGCTAATCGCAAAAGACTTCTGGAAGAAAAAATAGATGTAACTGATTTTTTAATCAAAAAAGTTGAAGAAGTAATCAAACAATCTGCTTCAGCAAGTTAAATAAACAAACAAGGCTTATTTTTGTGACCATTTTTAAAGATTATCTGAACAATCAGTCGGGAAAGAGCTTTTTTGGGGTATCAGCACCTCATTATTCATCGGGTTCCTGCGAAACCAGAGTTTCAGTCATTTATATCGAAAGTGTGGTGGTATCTTTTATGCTTCCGGCCATTCCAAAACATCTATGGCAGATCAATTGGTATGAATTACCTACTGAATAATAAATTAGT
>JASCXY010000071.1 GCA_030012235.1 Balneolaceae bacterium ANBcel3
CTATTCATATCAAAGGCGGTCGGCATCCTGTCGTGGAGCGTTCACTGCCACAAGGAGAGCCCTTTATTCCCAACGATATTCAACTGGATGCGAAATCGGAACAAATACTTGTGATTACCGGTCCGAATATGGCCGGAAAAAGTATTATTCTGCGTCAGACCGGATTAATTGTACTTCTTGCACAGGCCGGTTCCTTTGTTCCGGCAAAAGAGGCAGAAATAGGGATTGTAGATAAAATTTTTACCCGGGTAGGTGCTTCAGATAATCTTGCAGCAGGAGAAAGCACTTTCCTGGTGGAAATGAACGAAGCGGCAAATATCCTGAACAATGCCAGCCCTTCTTCACTTATTTTGCTGGATGAAATTGGCCGTGGAACGAGCACGTTTGATGGTCTCAGTATTGCATGGTCATTGGCCGAATATCTCCATAATCAACCATCGGTTGCCGCCCGAACTCTTTTTGCAACTCATTATCATGAGCTGAATGAGCTGGAGCGCCTGTATGATCGTATTGTGAATTATAATGTACAGGTGAAAGAGCATAAGGGGAAGATTATTTTCCTCCGGAAACTGATTAAGGGTGGCGCTGATCACAGTTACGGGATTCAGGTGGCAGCCATGGCAGGCCTTCCGGAGTTACTTATTCTCAGGGCACGCGAAATTTTATCCAATCTTGAATCTCATAGTCTTGATTTAACCCGATCCTCGGGAACCATTGAAAAAGGAGCGGCCAGCCGTAAAAAAATTGCTGCATCGGTGACGGCAGATATGGAAAAACAATCTCAGATCATGCAAATGTCATTGTTTCAGTCGGAGGCCGATCCACGGTTAGAAGCCGTAAGAGAAAAAATTGAAAGTCTGGATCCAAACCGAATGACGCCTGTAGAAGCACTGATAATGCTAACAGAACTTAAACGGGCATTGGAATCATAGTGAAATGTTCTATTTCCCCGTTTTCCTACTCTTGTCAATGGGGAGAGAAAGAGAAAAAGTGGCTCCTTTCCCCGGGCCTTCACTTTCAGCCCGAATCGATCCGTTCATTTCCTTCATATAGTTGGCGCAGCCATGAAGCCCAAATCCATGGCCATGGGGTTTATTGGTAAAACCATGCTTGAAAAGTTTTTTCCCTGTTTCTTTGTTGAAGCCGGTTCCGGTGTCAGAGACAGAGAGGTAGACACTTCGTTCATCCTGCCAGGTTCGAAGAGTAATTTCCCGGTGAGCTGGTTGTTGCAGGTCGATAGATTCGGCCGCGTTTTTTAGCAAATTGACGATAACATGGATAATTTTAGTTTTTTCGATCAAGACAGGTTCCGTCTCTTTAAAGATCTTTTTGACCTTTATGGAGTTGGGGATTACACTGTTCGCAGTGATTTTTAAGGTATCATCGATCACATTATGAAGAGCGTAGGATTCTTTTATTTTCCCCGCAACGGAGAAGTTTTGTTGAGCTGCGATTACATCAATAATCAAGTCAATTTTGTCTGAAAGCCGTTCGTTTTGAGTTTTTAATTGTTCGTATTCACGAGTCAGTGGCTGATCGAGTTTTACGTAATACTCCATCAGGGTTTTGCCTTTTGGGTTTTTCAGAATAAAGTTTTCCAGGGAATCCAGGTTGTTTTTTAGTAACTCATTGGCTTTTCGGAGATTTTTTAAATGTGAGTTATTAATCGTTTGACAAATAATAGATGTGGAAACATTAACACTGTTTAGAATATTTCCAACATCGTGAAGAACATTGGTTGCCAGGTCAGCCATTCCGGCTTTATGAGCTTTCTCCACAAGCTGATCCCTTGTATTTTGCAGTTCATTCAAGGTCTCTCTCAATATGCTGTTGCTATGTTCAAGTTCTTCAGTTCGCTTTCTAACCTCTTGTTCAAGTATCAGGTTCTGTTTCGAAATGGAACGTACTCTTTGTTTGTATACACCAAGCAGGAAAGCAGCTATTGATACTCCTGAAAAGAGATAAAACCAGGTTGTACGCCAAAACGGGGGAGTAATAACCAGTAGCAAAGATGCTTCCTGTGTACCCCAGATACCATCGCTGTTTGCAGCTCGAACCCGTAATCTGTATTCTCCGGGGTTCAGGTTGGTATACGTTGCTGAACGCCTGTCTCCAACCACATTCCAGGTTTGGTCGAAGCCCTCCAGCATATAGGCAAAGCGGTCGTTTTTACGTATTTCATAATTCAATGTAACAAACTCAAAAGTGAGAACAGACTGGTGGTGAGGGAGTTCAATTCGCTCCGTTTGACTGATGTGTTTGTTTAGGGGCGAGTCATCTCCGATGGAAACTGGTTCATTAAAAATCAGCAACTCCGTAAACACTACAGGCGCCACATACGTCTGAGGTTCCACGTACGAAGGATGAAAAAGGTTAAATCCGTTAGGCCCGCCAAAGTACATGTATCCCCGGGAGTCACGATAATGGGATCTTGAGTTAAACTCTCTTCCCTGCAGGCCGCTTTCTACACCATAATTTTCAAAGGTTTCAGTTTCGGGATAAAACTTGGAGATACCTTCATTATGACTAATCCAAAGATTTCCATCGTCGTCTTTTTGTAATCCGCGAATCATCGTATTCGGAAGGCCGTCGCTTTGATTAAAAACCCGGACGGACATGGTCTCACGGTCAAAAAGATTGAGGCCGTTTTCAGTACCCACCCATAAATTTCCAAGATGATCTTCAAGGATTGTAAGCGCGGCAATTCCACTCAAATAATTATTATAGCGGGCAAAATGACTGAAAGTTTCTGTTTCTTCATGATACTTTACTAATCCGTTTCCATATGTTCCAATCCACAGCGTACCATAGGAATCTCTGTAAATGGCATTTATATAATCATTTTCAAGGTGTCCCGGTATATGAGCATCCCGTGCTCTGCTGTAAATGGTGTTATCGAACGTTTCCAGATTGAGTCGGTTCAATCCCCCTCCATGTGTTCCGAGCCAGGCTATCGAGTCTTCCACTAACATGGTAAAAACATTATCGTGACTTAATGAGCCGGGGTCTGAAGGATCATGCTCAAAATGTTCAAAGTCGCCGGTATTTGGGGTATAGATCGATAATCCCCCATTATATTGACCAATCAGGAGCTGTCCGTCAGGGGTTTTTGCAAGAGAGAGGATGACATCAGACAGCAGACTGTTTGGATTACCTGGCTCATGATGCATCGAATGGAATTGCCTGCGCTCCCTCTCAAAAGTATTCAATCCACCGCCATTTGTTCCCACCCAAAATTGTCCCCCAGGGCACTCTATGAAACTAAGAACGTTATTATGAGAAAGGGGAGCCGGGTTATGCGGGTCATGTCGAAAATGCACAAAACGGGGGATTTTTAAATCCAGATAGTTAACAGGCCCGGAATAGGTACCGATCCAGAGAATCTGATTCCGGGTTTCATAGATACTGTAAATACTGTTGAAGCTCAGGCTGCGTGGGTTTGAAACGTCATGTTGATAAGCATAGAAGTACTCATTCTCTCTGTCGAACGCAAATAATCCCCGATTTTCACCACCAACCCATAATACGCCACGGCTATCTTCAAACAATGTAAAGACGGAGGCATCCTGAAGTGCTCCAGGGCGATCAGAAACCGGAAAACGCGTGACCTCCAGAGTGGATGTATCCAGCTGATTGAGTCCGCCTCCGTTGGTCCCGATCCAAAGGGCACCTTTTTGGCAGAGGATCATATCCCAAATATGATTATTAGAAAGAGACGTTGGATTATTTCTGTCAGAAAGAATTCTGTAAAAACGATCTTCACCATGCTTAAGGTAGTTCAGGCCGTTACGCGTGGCAATCCACAAGGTATGATTCTG
The DNA here is from genome assembly GCA_030012235.1 of Balneolaceae bacterium ANBcel3. Taxonomy (GTDB): domain Bacteria; phylum Bacteroidota; class Rhodothermia; order Balneolales; family Natronogracilivirgulaceae; genus JASCXY01. Next base: position 3,819 of record JASCXY010000071.1, read on the forward strand.
ATCCATTATGAGGCGGGTGATTCGGTTATCACTTATGGTATGCGGATCATTCGAATCATGATAGAAGTTTTCAAAAGACTCCGTTTCGGGGTTAAATCGGTTGAGCCCGAATTCCGTACCGATCCACAAATAACCGCCTGCATCCTCCACGATGCTAACAACGGTATTTTCACTAAGCCCAGCTTCTGTCTCTTCATCCAGATCTGTAGAAAAAAAGGAGCGGAACGTTTGGGTTTCTCGATTAAAGACACTAAAACCGCCCCCGCCGGTTCCAATCCACAAATTTTGGTTGCTGTCTTCGAACAGAACCTCAATTTCATTATACCTCAAAGAGCTTGTGTCATTTTCTATGGCTCTGAAGACCGTAAAATTATTCCCGTCGAATTTATTTAGTCCATCGCCGGTTCCAATCCAGAAATACCCCTGATAATCCTGAAGCATGGTATTTGCGGTACCCTGTGAAAGGCCGTCTTCGGTTCCGAGATGGTAAAAGTTTAAATAGTCGTGAAATATCTGGCCGGCCAGACGAACGGGGGTTAACACAAAGACACAGCAAAGGATGGTAACAAAGATATGTTGTCCTGCGTAACGCATAAAAAGCAGTAAAATAAAAGGCCGCTATTGTCCCAGGTAACGGTTGATCGTTGACAAGATTTTTTTCTTGTCAATGGGCTTATACAAAATTTCATCGATGCCGAACGACAACAAAAAGTCGTTGTCATTTGTTTCAGAATCTGCAGTAAAAGCAAATACAGGAATATTGCTGTTTCCTTTTGAGCTATTCAACTCTTGAATTCGCCGGGTCACCTGAATGCCATCCATGTCAGGGAGGTTAATATCCATCAAGATGAGGTCATAGTGGCCTTTTTCAAAGAGCTCAAGAGCTTCAGACCCATTTCCGGCCGTATCCAGGCGATATCCGGAAGATTCAAGAAGTTTCCGGGCTATGAGCTGGTTGGTTTCATCGTCTTCAACGAGCAGAATTCTTTTTTTTTGGGGGGATATATCTATCCGATCCGGGGTATCCTGTTCAGGAGAAGAGGATATGGATTCTTTTTTCAGCCGGATATCCGACCAGAAAACAGATCCTTTTCCAAAGGTACTGTCGAAACCAACGGTTCCTCCCAGCAAGTCTGTTAATTGCTTGCAAATGGACAAGCCCAAACCGGTTCCGCTATGAGGTTCTGCCTCCGGATTATCAATCTGAGAGAATTTTTTATAGAGCAGGTCTTTTTTTTCCTCCCGGATGCCTGTTCCGGTATCTTCGACAGAAATTCGAATCAGATAGCTGTTCTCTTCCTCTTCCAGTAAATCGGCTTTGACAGAAACGTGTCCTTCTTTAGTGAATTTTATGGCGTTGCTGCCATAGTTCAGGATAATTTGTTGAATACGAACCGGATCGCTTATAAGAGTCTGCGGTATGCGCTCGTCTATATGGCTTCGTATTTCAATGTCTTTATGAGATTGAATTCTGGATAGTATTTTCACAGATTCGGAAACTACTTCTTCCAAATGAACCGGGATTTCCTTGATCTCAAGTTTTCCGGCTTCAATTTTTGAGAAATCCAGAATATCGTTAATAATACGAACGAGAGACTGGGCGCTTTTCTTGGCCATTTCTGCATATTGCCGTTGCTCCTCGTCAAGTTCTGTTTCCAATAGAAGTTCGTTCATCCCCAGAATACCATTCATGGGGGTACGAATTTCATGACTCATGTTTGCAAGAAAATCGCTCTTGGCCAAAGAGGCTTTCTCCGCCTTTTCTTTAACGATCTTGTATTTTTTTACCAGCTTTTCAAGTGCTTCGGTACGTTCTTTTACCTCGGCTTCCAGCTTTTCGGTGTACTTTAACGATTCCTGCTGGAGTTTCCATTTTGTGGTGAGTGTAAGCGTTGTTTGCTTAATGGCCGTGGGATCAAACGGTTTCTTCATAAAAAGAAGTTTGTCGCTTGTTCCCAGTTTATTTGTTATCTCATCCCAGGAGTAATCTGAATATGCTGTACAAATGACGACTTCTGTGTGAGGCGCAATCTCCCAAATGCGTTTAATGGCTTGAATTCCATCCATTCCCGGTGGCATGCGGACATCCATGTAAACCAAAGAATAGGGCTCGTTTTTATTCAGGGCTTCTTCAACCATCTGAATGGACTCTTCTCCCTGATAAGCATGTTGTATTTGATATAAAAGCGTTTGTTTTGGAGCCGTTAGCTCATTGCCCCCAAAAAGCTTTTCTTCCATGTCATGCAACTCTGAAGCAGAAAAGTCCGATGAATCCGTCAAAACGGTTTCGATGTCGGTATGAATCGACTCGTTGTCATCTACAATTAAAATTTTTCGGTTGGGCTCCATGGAACAGGAAAAGCAAGTGATGGGGTAGTTAAGTCTATATTTATAAATAAAATATAGATATAGCTTATCTATCTATAATAAGGAATATAATAATGTTAAATATGATTAACGAAAAAGAATTAAAGGTTGTTGTCATCTGCAAATATGACTTAATAAACATGTGCTGAATGAAAGTACCTCAAGGGGATACGTACATAAGCCTTTTTTTCTCTCATGGGAGTATTACCCTCAAAATTATTCGCGACATCCGTTCCGCATAGTGCGTCTACCAGTACCAGAGGAATTTCTTCCTTATGAATTTCCAAAAGATAGTCGTTATCGTCTTTTCGAAAAGCAATGACAAAGGGTTTTCCGGTTCGGCTGGAAAGCTCAAGGCCTTTCATCCATGTTTTCAGACAAAAGAGCAAATCCGTTTTGGCCATTCCTTTTTGACAGACAACTTCAAGCCATGCAGTCACATTCCCCGAAAAGCGATCAACCAGTGCATAAGCAATATCGTATGAATCGGGGGTGTTTACCAGATATAATTCAGCCCGTTTTGCAATGGCTTCTGCAAAATAGTAATCCGACATGGGGCGGTCTGTGCTTTTTTGTTTTTTTTGTTTCATTATGACCCTGTTCGTCTCACGGTTCAGATGCCAGCTATTCCTTTTTACAGCCATATTGTAGGGCACTGTCATCAGGACAGACTGAAATCTTAAGAAATTTTAATGTTCTAACCTGTTTATCGGCAAAAAAAGAATAGAATATAGTTTTATATAAGTTGATCAATAAGCCAGCAGACTCGAGCCAAAGGAAGGGTATCATTTATGTAGTCAATGCATTAGATTGATGCCTCTTTGAATTGTTAAGAGCCGAAGCTAAAAAAACTTGTAATAATGTGTTAAAGTTGAAAAGGCGGCAGCCGGATGATGAAAATGGAGGTATATGGCACCATCGTTTTTTGCTATTTTGGATGAAGATTATAGCAGGACAGGGACCCGTAATTAAATCTGAAAACAATGAAAACGTTTCTTTTAATTTCACTCGGATTATTGATGGTAATGAGTACATATTCACTCTATGGGTGTAAGCAGACAAGCGGGGAACCGAACCTGGTGAGAGTTTCGTATCATAGCGACGCGACAGGAGAGGATCGGGAATATTTTGTGTATCTCCCGGCAGGATATGACGACAACAATCAAACGGATTGGCCGGTATTGCTTTTTCTACATGGAAATGGTGAACGGGGGGATGCTAAAGAGGAACTGGATTTTGTGATGGTACATGGACCGCTGTACGAAGCCTGGGCTCAAAAACGGGATCTTCCTTTTATCATAGTTGCTCCACAGTTGCCTATGTACCATATGGGAGAGATGGATTATATTGCCAACCGATCATTTTCAGATATCCCGGTTCGGCTTGAAGAGGGAGTCCCGCCCCGGCCGGAAGTGGTGGCTCCTGCTGTTCCGGTGGATGGGATTTCCTATCCGGGAGAGATGCCATTGCCTGTTGAAGGTCCTCTAAACGGATGGTATCGCCTTGAAAAAGATATAGAGATCATTCTGGATCAGGTTAAGGATCGCTTTCGGACAGACCAGAGCCGGGTGTATGTAACCGGTATCAGCTATGGCGGGTTCGGAACATGGTACATCGCTTCCCAAATGCCGGAACGCTTTGCCGCCATAGTTCCTGTCGTGGGGTTTGCACACCCCGATCTTGTGGATCCCATCGCTACGTACCGGATCCCGGTATGGTGCTTTTCCGCAGGAAGAGATCTGGTGGTTCGGCCTGAATATTTTTATCCTGCTATTAACCGCCTGGAAGAACTCGGACATAAGAACGTGATTTTAACAAATCATGAAACCGAGGGCCACGATGCATGGGTACGTATTTACGCCGGAGAGGATATCTATAACTGGCTTTTGAAGCATAAAAAGCCAAATAGGCTCTGAGCTAGTGTTTGTTTCTGCAGTAGGGAACGATCCACCCAAAATTATAGTTGACTAATAAAGTAATTAACAAGCATAGTATGTCAACTATAAATAAAGAAATAAAACAGAAGACATTTGAGTCGCCTCAGCAAGAGGCGGTAATAGCCCTGCTTCTTACAGCCGACAAGCTGAAGAGCAAACTGGCGGAGCTCTCTCTGGAGTTTGGGATTACACCTCAGCAGTATAACGTTCTGAGAATACTGAATGGATCCGGGCCGGAAGGCTTGCCGACCCTGGAAGTGATGAACCGGATGATTGAAAAGAATCCGGGGATCACACGTTTGCTCAAACGAATTACTGAAAAAGGGCTTATGGAACGAAAGCGGCCCTCTGCAGACCGTCGTTTTCAAATGTGCATCATCACAGAGGATGGAAAAGAACTTTTAAAGAAAATGGAAGAACCGATACGGACATTGACCCGAAATGTTATGATGTACCTCCATGCTGAGGACATTGAGCAGCTACTGGATCTGTTGTTCCGGGCCCGAAAGGGCATGTAAACCATCCGTTTTCAGCAGAAGGCAGACCTAGTACTTCTTATTAACGATTTATCATAAAACAACAATAAAAAAAGGAGGCCATATGTCAGACTCTAAAGTGCATTTAGCCGTGATTTATTATAGCTCAACCGGAACGAATTATGAAACTGCAAAGATTGCAGTTGAAGCTGCAGAAGCTGCCGGTGCTGAAGTGCGGCTTAGAAAAGTAGCGGAGCTTGCCCCGGAAAGTGCAATTGCACAAAATGATCAATGGAAAGCGCATGCAGATGCTACGGCCGATATTCCGGAGGCCTCTCTGGAAGATCTCGAGTGGGCGGATGCCATACTTTTCGGAACACCCACCCGATATGGTAATGTTGCAGCGCAAATCAAGCAATTTCTTGACAGCACCGGTCCGCTTTGGGCAACCGGCAAGCTGGTAAACAAGGTCGTAAGTGGATTTACAAGTGCACAAAACCCACATGGCGGACAAGAGTCAACGCTTCTTGCCTTGTATAATACCCTGTATCACTGGGGAAGCATCATCGTTCCGCTTGGATATACAGATCCGGTGAATTTTGAAGCCGGTGGAAATCCTTACGGTATAAGTGTTACCGCAGGTCAGGAGCGAAGCGAAAGCCAAAAGAAAATCGTTGGTGTACTGGTGGATCGGGTGTTGAAAACCGCGTCAGCGCTTAAGTAATAGATGGGAGAGGAGGCAGGAGGTTTCTTTCGGTTACTCCGGATTAAATTCCTGCCAAATCTTGCCACTGTATGAACGTATCTGTACATAGTTCCCCTGGCGGCCTTTATAGCCGTGCGGATTGAGGGGTACTTTGCCATAGGGTGTATCTAAAACATAGAGTGGAATGGCAAACCCGGTAAGGGTTCCTCTGAGCTTTTCCATAATTTCCATCCCCTCTTCTATGGTGGTCTGAAAATGGCGTGTTCCTTCAATGGATTGCGACTGGTAAAGATAGTAGGGGCGGACCCGATGGGTCACCAGTTTCTGAAAAAGCTCTCTAAGGATCGATTCATCGTTATTGATACCTTTCAGGAGAACCGTTTGATTTCCAACGGGAATCCCGGCATCCACCATGGTATGGAGCGCTTCGGCTGCCTGTGGGGTTAGTTCCGCAGGATGATTGAAATGAGTATTTATCCACACCGGATGGAGTTCTGAAATCCTGCGGCACAATTCACCGGTTATCCGAAATGGATTGAGTACAGGGTACCTTGTTCCAAGTCGGATGATATCAACATGGGGAATATTCCGGAGCGTTGTGATCAGCGATATCAATGTATCATCACCAAGAGTAAGAGGATCACCACCCGTCAGGAGTACATCCCGGATTTCGGTATGGGAAGAAATATATTGAATGGCTTCTTCATACTCTTCCGGTCGGAGATTTTGTTCAGAGTGGCCGACCATACGCTTACGCAGACAGAAGCGACAGAAAGAAGGGCATTCGGTGCTGATGCAAAAGGCTACCCGGTCTTTATAATTGTGTATTAAATTTTTAGCCGGGCTGTGTGCCAGTTCTTCCAGAGGATCGAGACTGTATTCTTCGCATCCTTGCAGTAGCTCATCTTCATGAGGCACGACTTGTTTGCGAATAGGGCATTCCGGATCCTTCGGATTCATCAGTGAAGCGTAATATGGAGTGATTTTCCATCTGAATACTCTGGCAGAACCCGAAATTCCGCGCTTTTCTTCATCTGTCAGTGAAATTATGTTTTCCAGTTCGGATAGAGAAGAAATCCGGTTTCTCATTTGCCATCGCCAGTCAGGTTTTGAGAGGATTTCAGAGGGAGCCGAATCAGAAATAGGAGATTTCATGAGTACACGTATCAGGAAGCCCTTCAGGTAGTTTTAAGTCGTCGGATGGCATGGGACAGAATTTCCCCAAGGTATTCGGGATAAGGTTTCTGCTCCAGTTCTGCAAGTATGGCGAAGGTGCTGTCTGTGGCAAAAGTGGGCAGTGGGTTTACTTCAAGAAAATAAGGATTTCCCTGAGCATCCAGTTTAAAATCGAAACGGGCAAAATCCAGAATGTGCATTTTTTCTGACAGAGCCTTTGACCAGGCCGCTATGCGAGATTCCAGTTCGGGAGATAAAACATCAAATGTTTGGATCGGGTCGGATGGTTTCAATCCGGGAACGTGTGATCCTAATCCGGAGCGGTGTATTCCACGCTCCATTACAGGAAGGGGTATGAGCGGATAACCGGCTACGGCGCAGGTGAGTTCGGGTCCCGGCAAAAACGGCTCAACTAAAATATCCTGCCGGTATTCATTCATAAGTTTCAGAATGGAAGAGATCAACTGCTCCCGGGTGGAAATAATGCTAAGCGGACTGATGCCTTTTGCGGTTCCTTCATACCGTGGTTTAATAAAAAGCGGGAAGGTATCCAGAAGGTGTTCATCCGAAGAAAGCGTAAGTTTCTGATCACTGGAATAGGGCACAACGGAAAAGGGGGTTGTTGGAATCCCGATATGCGAAGCCATTTCTTTGGTAAGGGCTTTATCCAGGGTCATGGAGAGTGTCAATGCATCACTTCCCACATAAGGCAGCTCGTGCATTTCACATAACACCGGCGCCCAGGCTTCTCTGTTTCGGGTGCCGTATCCTTCTCCGATATTCCAAATCAGATCCACATCAGAGGGTGGGGAAAGTAACTTGTGCGGAGACCCAATGCGTAAAGGGATATGCCCAAGATATCGTATGGCTTCTTCCATAGCCTTAATCGTAGAGTCTGGCTCAAACTCGGCAAAACGATCCGGCGGACCCTCCGGGTGATCATAATCTTCCGGACGGTCATATACGATTCCAATGCGCAGAGGCCTTTTGGAAAGTTTCGTTTTGATTTCGGTAGTGTGATGAAGGCTGTATTTCAAGAGGTGGACCATCCGTTTGTGAAGATCAGGGCGATAAAAAATACGAAATTTACAGGCAGTATGGTATCTTACAGATGAAATGAAAACGGCAAAACACATAGCAGACCGGATCCGGCTTTTTATCGCAACCAAACAGTTTCAGGTGGGCGATATCATGCCATCCACGCGGGAACTGGGCCGACAGCTGGATGCAAGCTTTCATACTGTCAGAAAAGCGTATCATCAGTTGGCAAAAGAGGGGATGCTCCGCAGCGAACGCGGGCGTGGTTTCATCGTAAACCGACAAAATATTCCATTGGACAAGTCCCAGAGGCTTGAGATGGGGGCCGGACGGATACGTTCGGTTCTCGAAGAGCTTATTGGGAATGGATTGGATGAAGACGAAATTGAAACCCTTTTTCAGGAACAGTTGGGTTTTATAGATTGGCCGGAGCGATTGGAAAGCTGCGCGTCAGCGGGCATGACGCTTGAGCATGCATCAATGATATCCAAGGCTATAGCGAATGAAGTTGGAATTAAAAGTGATCAGATAACTCCTGATGAGCACTCAAGAAGCGTTAATTACGATGCGATTTTTGTTCCTGTTCAGTTAATGCGTCATTTTAGAGAAGGTTCAGAGAATATTCTCCTGTTGCCAATAGTTTACCAACTTAAGCCGGATGTGCTGATATCGTTGGTTGAGCGTTCTTCTATTCAGTCCATTGGCCTGGTTACTGCCGAGGAAAAAACCATCAATGTTTTAATCGATGAGCTTAAATTTAATCTCAAATTTTCGGGTTCGATTGTAGCCGGTACCGTTTACGGAAAGTCTTTGCCGTTATTTGTCCGGGAAGTCGATGTTGTTCTATATCCTCCGGCTCTTTCCGCACTGGTAGAGCGTCAGATACCAGAGAATAAACGAATGAAGCTGGATTATCAATTGGACAAATATTCCGCAGATATTATTCGTGCCGAGTTATGGGATCAGTAAAATAGAACAAAGAGGTACTTCTGTAAGTATTATCTTGGATACGGCCTGTACCAAAAAAAATAGGTGAGAATTTCTTTGTCAGAATGCTAAAAACAGCATAAGATCCACTTGGCAGACAGACATTTTATATGCCGAAATCGATTTGTTCCAAA
>JASCXY010000072.1 GCA_030012235.1 Balneolaceae bacterium ANBcel3
CCGGTTGACAACATTGAAAATGACTTTTATTTCGATTTCCCAAATGCCATTGATGCCAGCCAGAATGCTGCTGTACTAAATGTCCTGAATAGCGAGGAACAAAAGCTCATTCAGGCAACCAGTTTACTTTTTACAGGTGGTTTTATCTCCGGAGCGATGGTCGGAGATACACAGACACAGGAACTGGGCAGTACATTGCAGGCCAGAGCCGGTCAGGTTGGAATAAGCCAACTCTTATCCAGTCAGATAAATGCGTTGCTTAGCAGCAATCAGATTAATCTGGACGTGGACTTGAATCTGTATGGGTTTGACCAGGCAGATCTTGGAATTGCACTGCGGCTTTTTGATGACCGGCTGGTATTGCGGCGTGAAGGGGAAGTAGGAGGCGAAGAAGCGAACATCGGTGATATTGGAGCCACCTATCGAATTAATCCAAATCTTTCTGTTGAGGTTTTTCATAGAAAAGACCCTATGCTTCTTTCTATATTGGGAGCACAGGCCGAAGTTGAAAATGTCAACGGTATTGGACTGGAAGCACAGGTTCGTTTTAACAGCTTCAAAGAATTCGGAAACCGTATTTGGCGTAATGTTACCACCATGTTTGGATTGATAAACCGAAAAGAAGAGGAGGTACAACCGGAAGAGGAGAACGAACAAAACCCGGATAGTGAATAAAGACATTGAAATCCGACAACACCTTATTGCAATAACCATTTCATAACTAACCTGTAATGAAAAAAAAGAAAGTACATCTTGAAGACCTTATTCTTGAACTGCTGGAAAGGCATTCAAACTCCCGGTTTGAGAAAGTAACTCTGATGAATGCATTTAAACTTCCTCCTAAAAAAGGAGTGCAGAGGTTTGAAAAGGCATTGCAGCGTCTTGTGAAACGGGGAAAAATTCAGATGGAAGGAGAGTATGTTTCTTTGAGTGATACTCAAAAAAAGGACGGGAGCCTCTCGGGAGTGTTTTCGGCCACAAGGCATGGAACCGGGTTTGTTTCTGTGGATGGATATGATGAGGATATAAAAATACCACCGAGGTTTACAGGAACCGCGCTGGATAAGGACACCGTCAGGATTTCATTACTGCCTCATTCTAAAAGTGACCGTACGGAGGGAAAGGTTACTGAGGTTCTTAAACGAGGCAAGAAGTTTTTTGTAGGTACTTTTCAGAGAGAGAAAAGTACCTATTTAATTACTCCGGATGATAAATCAGCAAATATTGAGTTTTTTGTGCACCCGGATCAGATCAACGAAGCTAAACACAATGATAAAGTGACGTTTCGCCTGGTAGACTGGTTGCATCCCCGTTCGCTCCCACAGGCCGAAGTTCTGGAAATTCTTGGAAAAAAAGGATCCAATGAAGCCTCGATGCTCTCTATATTAGCTGAAAATGAAATGATGGCGGCGTTTCCTCCCGCGGTGGATGAATACGCCAATAATGTGGCAAAAGAAATCCCAAAGAAAGAGTATGAACGCAGAAAGGATCTCAGGGAAATGGAAATTTTCACCATTGATCCCCATGATGCAAAAGACTTTGATGACGCCCTGAGTATTTCGGTACTTGAAAATGGCAACTATTATCTGGGCGTTCATATAGCCGATGTAAGTTATTATGTGCCTCAGGGTACAGTCCTCGATGATGAGGGAAAAGAACGTGCTACGAGTGTCTATCTGGTGGACAGGGTGATTCCTATGCTCCCTGAATGTTTAAGTAATGGAGTATGTAGTCTTCGCCCGGATGAAGATAAATTGTCACACAGCTGTTTTATGGAGATTGATCCGGCAGGCAAGGTGGTATCGTATGAGATTGAAGAAACGGTTATACGTTCAAAAACAAGGTTTACCTACGAAGAGGTGCAGGAAATAATTGATGGGAGAGAACATAAACATGCCACATCGGTACGCACCTTGTCGGCACTCGCATCCATGTTAACCGATCTCCGGTTTAAAAAAGGATCTATCGACCTGGACACTCCCGAGCCAAGATTTCAACTGGATGAAAAGGGGAATCCGACCGGAGTGGAGGTTAAAGAACGGTTGCAGGCTCATCGGCTGGTAGAGGAGTGTATGCTGATGGCAAATAAAACGGTAGCAGGTCATATTCGTTTGCTTCGCGAAAGTAAAAAAGATAAGAGTTCAGACCATGGAGAGGCTTCGGGTAAAAAATTCCCGTTTCTGTATCGAATTCACGACCGTCCGGATCCGGAAAAAATCAAGAACATTGGTGAAAATGTACGTCCTCTTGGTATCGAGTTTAAAGTGAAAGAAGGTAAAGTGACGGCACAGGCACTCAATACACTGATCCGCGAAATTAATCAAACCAAGGTTAAATATGCCATTCATGAGCTTATTTTAAGGTCCATGGCGAAGGCGGTATACAGCCCCAAAAACATCGGGCATTTTGGTTTGGGTTTTAAAGAGTATTCCCATTTTACCAGTCCCATCCGCAGGTATCCGGATTTAATCGTACATCGATTGTTGAAGCAGTACGCTTCCGGTTTGCCCGGATATTCTTTTAAAGAGTTGATTCAACTGGGTGATCACTGCAGCTCAAAAGAGAAGGATGCCGTTGTGGCTGAACGGGATTCCATAAAACTGAAACAGGTGGAATTTCTGTCTACACGACTTGGTCATGAGTTTGTGGGAGTCATAAGCGGGGTTACAGAAAAAGGACTGTATGTATTGCTCAATGAAATCTATTGTGAAGGAATGATTGCCATACGTGACCTGGACGATGACTTCTATATTTATGAAAAAAGCAGACACCTGCTCCGGGGCAGAAGCCGTGGAAAAATGTATAAACTCGGAGAAGAAATTCGAGTTAAAGTCGTTAGAACAGATGTAGAACAAAGACAAATCGATTTCGTACCGGCCCGCTTAAAAAAATGACACCCTCTTGCGGGAACATCATGGGACTTTGATCGGTTTATCTTTTAATGATGTGTTCATTACAAAACATGTCTAATCCATTGAATAAACTCACTAAGAAGCAATTTGTTTATGGAAAAGACGTATTATGTGAATAACCAGCTTTTTTAATGGATTTTTATTAAACAGATTTTGATATCATTCAGCTCATGATGAATACAGTCAAGGCCTTCCAGACACTTAATAGTGAGACCCGCAAAACAGGATCTTTGCTGTGGGTAGCACTGCTTGTTTCTCTGTTTTTGGTCAGCCCTCTCGCTGCAGATGCACAAAATTTTTCTTTTGGGAAAAACAGGGTTCAGTATTCGCAGTTTGACTGGCGCTTTATCCAATCGGATCATTTCGATGTCTATTATTACGAATCAAAAAACTATTACCTGGCAGAGTTTACGGCAAAAAGCCTTGAAGCAGCCTATGCCCAGCTTCGAACGGACTTTCGACATCAGCTGAATGATCGTATTTCTGTCATCATCTACGATTCACACACCGATTTCAGTCAGACCAATGTAGTTCCGTTGCCGGTAGATGCTCAGGGGATTGGAGGGGTTACCGATAAGTTTCAAAACAGAATAACCATTCCTTTCATGGGGCACTATGGGAACTACAGGCAGGTTCTGCACCATGAGTTGTTGCATGCGGTGTTTAATGACAAGTTTTATGGTGGTACCATACAGTCCATTATTCAGAATAATATTCAATTGGTGATTCCTTTGTGGTTTGAAGAAGGACTGGCAGAATATATATCGCTTGGCTGGGACACCGATACCGATATGTTTATCCGGGATGCGGTTATTAATAATTATATGCCGCCCATCACACAAATGCGTGGGTTTATGGCCTACAGAGGCGGACAGGCCTTCTGGAATTTCATCGTTGAAGAGTATGGAAGGGAGAAAATTGCAGAAATCTTGCATAACGTTCGTCAACGACGAAGTGTGGAAGCCGGCTTGCGGGTGTCACTGGGCCTTAGCATGGAAGAGCTTAACGAACGATTCCAGGATTCTCTTCGCCGAAGATATTTTCCGGAAGTAGAACGGAGGGAAGATATACGGGATTTTGGCAGATTAATGACACGTGGATCTTTCGAGCGTTCATACAATACCAGCCCCGCGGTATCACCGGCAGGGGATCGTATAGCCATGATCACCAATGCCAGAGGCTTTTTTGATGTAGTGGTGTTGAACGCAAGAGACGGTAGCCGGATTAAAACCCTCATTAAAGGCGAAGATAACGTCGACTTTGAGGAACTGAATATCCTTCGGCCCAACCTGTCCTGGTCGCCCGATGGCAGAAAAATTGTTTTATCTACAAGGTCGGGTGGATCGGTGGATCTTGCCATTGTAGATTATCAAACCGGACGAGTTCAGAAAATAGTTTTTTCACAGTTAGATGATATTGGTTCGGTATCCTGGTCACCCGATGGGAAAAAGATAGCCTTCCAGGGGAACAGCGGGCCATTTACAAATATTTATGTCTATAACCTGGAAACCGAAGATTTTATTCATCTGACAGACGATGTTTTCAGCGACTGGGATCCATCCTGGACACCGGATTCTGAAGCGGTATTGTTTGCATCTGACAGAGGAGCGCATACGCGTGTTAACATCTTCAGGACTAATGCCAATGTCTTAATGAATCCCAATTTGGAGCAAAGCGACATATATAAATTGAGACTGGGTGAAACACGGGCTGTACGCCTGACCAATACTCCAAATTGGAGCGAATATCGGCCGATCATGACCTCAGATCGCCAATTGATCTATATTTCTGATCAGAATGGAATTCCGAATGTCTATCAAATGGATCTGGATACAAGGCGCTCGTTTCCGCTTACAGATTTGTTGACCGGGGTGATGCAAATGTCCATGAGCCGGGATGGGCGTCTGCTTGCAATCAATACCTACAACCGCGGACGAATTCATATTTTTACGATCAACGATCCTCTATTAAGAGCAAAAGATGAGCCTCTCAGAGGATCCTATTGGTCTGAACGCCGATTGAGAGAGTCCCGCGAGCAACGGGTTCCGGCTCTTGGTCTGGCCTTTGACCTTTTTCCGGATGATGTGGAACGGTTGCCTGTTACCGATCTGGTCAGCCAGTCTTCCTCTTTGCTGGAGACTCTGATGGCGGATCAGGCAAGCCGGAGGCCTGATCCACAAGAAGTAGAGGAAGAAGAGGAAGAGGTTGAGGAGCAAGAAGAAAGGCCTACGGATGTGGTGGATTTCAGGAACTATGTCTTTTCGGATGATCTGGACGACCTGATCCGAACCACTCACATAGAAGAAGCCCAAACAGGCCGTGAAACAAAAACAGAAGACGGAAGATTTATTCCACGTAAATACCGGCTGCAGTTCAGCCCGGACATCACATACGGTGCCGGTGGGGTTTCGACGTATTACGGGACATATGCAATGGCCGTATTTGCATTTTCAGACTTGCTGGGTAATCACCGGATTACTCTGGGCACCAATCTTCAGCTTGACCTCAGGAATAGTGACTATGAACTGAGTTATGGATATTATGCCCGACGGCCAAACTATATCTTTCGCTATTTTCATACCGCAAGAAACTTTTTGGTACTCACCCGTGGATTTGATTATGAACAGGTCAGATATCGTTACTACGGGGGTGGCGCGCGGATACAATATCCATTGAACAAGTTCACCCGACTGGATTTTGATCTTAATTTGATTACCATCTCCCGGGACTTCAGCCGGGTAATGGCTTCAGTAACAGACAGTGAAAAAACCTTTTTTGTCTATCCGGAGATCACATTTACCAGAGACCTTACACTACCCGGTTTTTTAGCACCATTATCGGGCACACGATATGCCATGAGCCTGACAGGAAGTCCGCCTTTGACTTCCGATATGCTTTCATTTATCACTCTTTCGGGGGATATGCGTCGCTATTTCCATTTGGGAAGAAACTATGTGTTTGCATTTCGCGGGTCGGGAGCAGCGTCATTTGGACCGGATTCACAAAACTTTTTCCTTGGAGGAATCCAAAACTGGATCAACTTCCGATGGGCTGAAGGCTCATTGGCAACCGATCGGCTTGAAAACCTCTTTTTTACCATGCCGGCACTTCCCATGAGAGGCCATTATTACAATGCGGCATTAGGAGATCGGTTTGCTCTGTTAAATGCAGAGTTTCGCTTTCCGCTTATTGCAGCCATGCTGCCCGGGCCAATACCCATCATTCCTTTTTATAATATCCAGGGGGTAGCCTTTTTTGATCTGGGAGGTGCCTGGGTTGGATCCGATAAGGATGCTATTATTGCCGGTGCCGGGTTTGGAATTAGAACCATTCTATTGGGGCTTCCGTTCAGATACGACCTGGCGTGGCCGTATGATGTAGAAGATGGCTCCGGTTTTGGACGCAGGGTTCATTACTTCAGTATAGGCCTTGATTTTTGAAAACTTTTACCGGGTCCACTGTGATTTCATGAACAGAAGGCGATCCGCTTGCCATAACGGATCCCTGTAATAGATGGTGTACGTATACTCCAGCCTTGATGAGGAAAAGCTTGCATCAAGTCTGACATCATCAATGCGATCCTGATCGACAACGGCATAGGAATATATATACTCCCCCTCCTTTATAAGAGCACTTCCATGCCAGGACCTTGTTTCTGGGCGATATCTCAATCTGTTTTCTTCCCGGATTTGCCAATGATTAAACGGGCCATACACATAGATTGGGTCTTCTGACGGTTCATATTGCAACTCAAACTGAACATTGACATAGCGTGAACGTGTATGGTGCCTGGGAAGGCCAAAATAGGACATATGGCGTAATCGGGGAGATACATTCAGGTTTACCACGTCCCGAAAAAGAAAAACTTCAACAGGTATGGTCTCCGGGTTAATTCGTATAATTTCCGGATGAGCATCATCATAGCGGCGAATGCGAAGAGGTCTGAATTCTTTCATCCCGATAAAAGAGTCATCCCGGTCTATATATCCTCTGTAAACACCAAACTCAGCCGAATCATGATGCTGGGTTTGAACCGTTCTTCCCCAGAACCGGTTTTGTGTGATCCCCATAGTAATATCCATATCAGGTGAAGTCACAAAGGATGGATACCGGTATCTTAAGAAAGGCTGGTGATGCAGGAAATACGCTGGACTCAGGTTGTAGATTTCTTCGATTTCTGTTTGAAGGTCGCCTTGATGCTCGTGTATAAAAAAAGGAAGGGAGAAGAGAAGTTCTCCGGTTTCGTAAGAGCGAACCTCCAGGAGGTAATTTCCACTGTAGCGAAACTGAATACGATCGTTTGGGAAACGATACCTGTAATGGACATAATGTGGTTCCTGGGAGCTCCCCGGACTGTTTTCTGAAATAACGTCTTCCCTGAACCCTTTTAAATAAGTACCGGCCATGAGATTACTGTCACTCCAGTCCGCGTTACGATGTGAGAACGTAATCTTATACAAACGCCCGGAGGATGTCATTTCATCAAAGCGGAGTATTAGGTACTCATCAGACCCAAGTCGGATGGCAGGCAATGACTCTGTTTGTGATCCTTTATATAGCTGAAGTGATTGAAACCGGTCGTCCGGAATCTTTTGTCCGTTTACGGCCGGATTGTTTTCGTATAGAAGTTGCTTCTCTCCATCATCCTGTCGATGATTCGAGCTGACATAGTTACTTCCCGAGCAATTTATAAGAAAAGAGAAAGCACCAAAGGTGAGTATGAATATAAGGAAGTTACAGGGTAAACATTCCTTTGAAAACCGTGACAGCAGGGCCATGTAAACAGATATTATGATAGACGCAGGTCGTGTCTTTGCGTTCTGCATCAAAAGAAACAAAAAGGGGGCCACCCGGACAATCAACCTGAATATGCGGATGTGTTTGTACAGGGGTTAACGGATGCTGAATGCACTTCGTTGTGTGATACCACGAAATGGCAGACGCAATGGCACCGGTACCACAGGCAAGCGTTAAATCTTCAACCCCGCGTTCATAGGTTACAATTTTCAGATGATCCTCATTAACGACTGAAGCGAAGTTTACATTGGTTCCGATAGGAAACAGATCCAGCCGGTTTCTGTAGTTTTTTCCGGTATCTCGCATCCACTGATCCGACAAAAGAGCAATATCGTCGAAAAAAGAAACGATATGTTCTGTACCTGTATGAAGCGTCAGCCATTCACGGTTATCCAACTGTATTTTTTCCGGATCCGGCGAAACAGGAAATGAAACAGAAACATCTTCTGTCCCGACCTGTGCCCGGTAAGAGAGGTTATTGATTTCGAAAGATAGCTCAGCATCAAGTCCCAGGTCGAATGCAAACCGGGCCAGGCAACGGGCTCCATTGCCACACATACCCGCTTCGGATCCATCGGCATTCAGGTAATGCATATAATAATCATGGGTCGTTGAATGACCAAGCATCAAAATACCATCAGCGCCAATACCGGTTCTCCGGTTACAGAGAAGGGAGGCATGTTCTTTGATGGATTGGATTGGAAACGAAGATGTACGTGCATCGAGTACGATAAAATCGTTTCCGGCTCCGTGCATTTTTACAAAAGCGATTTCCTTCACAGAATGGATAATTTAGGGTGATAAGAATAACTAACTATGAAAATGCAGGCATATGCATCCATGCTTTATCAGAAGGAACAACAGGTGGTTTGCCCCGCATTAAGAAAGAAAAACGATTGGCCATCACGGTAAAAACCAGTTTGGTTTGTATGTTTTGTTTTAAAAGGCCACGTGCTTCTTCAACGGTTTGCAGCATTTCTTCGATACGTGCATACTTTAAATGAGAACAAAAGTTTTGGATGACCTCCATACGATCGTTATTTATCATCAGTGAAGCATCTGCACCTGCTGAAAAGAGTGCAATGTCCCGAAGAAACGACTCAATCATATCTAAAATGGTTAACTGGCTTTCTTTATTGTGATCGGAATGCCATTTTTGAGCCGTTTCAAGAATTTTTCCAACATCAACGGAATACGACATACGCAGAAAATCGATGATTTCTTCCCGTTGATCCTGGAGAGATTCTGGTTCAAAAAAACGGGTAAAACTATAGTTCCCATGAGCGATTTTAGATAGAAACTCGGCATTTTCTTTATTAATCTGGTCATAGGTCTGTAAGCCCTCAGAAATTTCATGGGCATCCAGTGGCTGGGCAGAAAGAATCTGACAGCGGGAAAGAATCGTAGGAAGAACGGTGTTTACATGATCGGTGGTCAAAATGAACATGACACGGTCGGCGGGTTCTTCAAGAAGCTTAAGAAAAGCGTTACTGACTTCACTTCTCATTTTGTCGACATCACTGATGATTATGACCGTTCGTTTCCCTTCATTTGGTTTCAGAGAAGCGACTTTTCGGATGTGTTGGTTGAAAAATTCTACCGAATAAAAAGCTCGTCGGTTCTTTATGCTGCTCTGTTCTGTTAAAGAGGGGCGAAGCGAAAAATCAACAATTTCATAGGGATCATTTGATAATAGTTCTAGCCGGGCTTTAAGCTCATCGATCGATACATTGGATGGAAGAGGCATAAATACATGTATATCCGGGTGGAAATACCATGAACGTCGGTGAGAAGTAGCCCACTCTTTGGGAATTCCGAGGTGATCCACCCCGTTAATAGCTTCGGCAAAAGCCAGCGCAAGTGCCGTCTTACCCGTGCCTGCTTGCCCGGAAATAAGATAAGCGTGTCCGTAGCGTTGTGTTTGGACAAGCTGGTATATATGGTTTCGCAGTCGCTTTTGTCCAACCAATCTGCGGAAACCAATAATGGAATCGGTATGTGTTTGATGCTCTTCTGCCATAGTGATTTAATCATCCCATAAGGTATCTATCAGCACAACCGAAGCTGAAATGGTTACGCCGACAAAGCCAATAAGTGCTAACAGGTCGTTCAAATACGACTCCGCCGGAGAAGGGTTGAACGCATAGCCGGTCAGTCGTATTAAAATAAGTAATAATGGAATAAGAAGAGGCAGAGTTATGACCGGAAAAATGGCAGATGTACGATTTGCCTGAGAAACCAGTGCCGACAACAAGGTTGTTGTACCTGCAAGGCCCGCTGCCCCAAGAAGGAGTACCAGAAAAAAAAAGGCGGGGTTATAAACGGAGGATTGAAGGATCCATAAAAAGAGAAAGGAAGTAGAAAAAGTGATAAAAAGAGTTAACCCTAAACTGAAAAGCAGCTTGCCGGAATAGACGACAATAGGAGAAGCGTTCAGGCGAAGCAGATCCAGGGTTCCCCGCTCACGCTCGGATACAAATACCCGGGACAAGGAGGTGAGGCAGGCAAAAAGAATGATAATCCACAAAAGGCCGCTTTGAGATGCCGCAGATAACTGGTCGGCTCTCATGGAGAAAAGTACGACGAACAAAGACGACGCAATAAAAGCGAGAATGGTATTCACGCCAAAGCGGGTTCTCCACTCTTGTCGGATATCTTTAATAAAAATAGAAAAAGCTTTGTCAAGTGTAGACATAAAAAGTAAACCTGCACGGGAGAAACAAATATAAAGACGAACACGACCATTATCATGCCGGGTATTCTTCAAAAATAGTAAAAAAGATGAAGGAAAAAGGCACATAAAATCTTATCTTCTGCATTTATCTTGAACCGGGTCAGCGTTCCCATCTTTTGGGGCATTCAAAAACTCAGTTTTCAGGAAGCATCGGTGAGAAATTGTTCATAGTTGCGTATATTATAACTTAAATAAAACAGGCACTGCAATAACTGTATCAATATGAAAATCAGTGATCTTTTAGACACAACCAACGTCATTCCGGACATGGTGGCATCAAATAAAAACGATGCGATAAGAAAACTGGTAGATACATTATCGTCCAGGTTGGATGAGAAATCACTTGAAATGGTACGGACGGCGGTAATGGAGCGAGAAAGTATTATGTCTACAGGTGTGGGAAAAGGCCTGGCCATTCCACATGGGAAAGCTTCCTGTTTGGAAAATACCTATGCGGCCTATGCCCGGCTAGTTAAACCGGTGGACTATGAGGCCATTGATGATGAGCCTGTTCGTATTTTATTTCTTTTGGTAGGACCGGAATCCCAGAATAGTATTCACATTAAGATGCTGAGCCGGATTTCGAGGCTGCTAAACAGCAGTTCGTTTCGTGAAAAATTACAGGAGAATGATTCTGTCGAAGAGATTATTGAACTTTTTAGAATCGAAGAAGCGCACTTTATCAGAATCTAAACCATGTCATATACACTAATCGATGGGAAAAAAGTGGCGGATATCATTCGCCAGCAGATCCATGAAGATGTACAGGAGTGGATAGCACGGGGAAACAGGCCTCCCAGGCTTCAGGCGGTTCTTATTGGAAACGATCCCGCATCCAAAACATATGTGCAGGCAAAAACAAAAGCATGTAAGGAAGTAGGTATCGAATCGAATACGGCGGTCATTCCCGACACGATTTCCATTAAAGAACTGAAAGAAACCATCTCAGTCTATAATAAAGACGATTCCATCGACGGCATTTTATTGCAGCTTCCGCTTCCGGCTCATCTTCATCCTTCTAAAGTGATTGAAACGATGGATTTCCGAAAGGATGTGGATGGTTTTCATCCCATGAACGTTGGACGGCTTGCCGTTGGCCAACCTACGTTTCGGTCGTGTACACCTGCCGGTATCCTGGAACTTTTCAGATACTACAGTATTACTACAAAAGGGAAAAATGCAGTAGTGGTTGGAGCCAGTAATATCGTTGGTTCTCCGATGGCTATTATGCTGTCCAGGGAAAATGAAAGTGGGAAAGCAACGACCACGTTGTGCCATAAATATACGCGGGATTTAACACAGCATATCATTCAGGCGGATATTCTTATTGTTGCAGTGGGATCTCCGAACCTGATTACAGGCCCCATGGTCAAGGAAGGGGTGGTGGTCATTGATGTGGGTATCAACCGGGTTTCAGATGGTTCGGCTCCGAAAGGATACAAAATCACCGGTGATTGCCATTTTGAAAGTGTCGCAGAAAAAGCCAGCCTCATAACCCCGGTACCGGGGGGTGTTGGTCCTATGACCGTAGCCATGCTCATGAAAAACACATTGCTGGCTGCCAAAAAATCTATTTATCCGGAGGAGTATCTGTAGGATTCTCTTTCTTCTCGTCCGCATTATTTTCAGCAGGCAGGATGCTTAATCGTGCAGAAAGAATTTTCCGAATTTCATCGATATTTTTTGCTTTAGGCAACTTTTCCTTGATTTCTTTTTTCCCGATCAGACGCCCAAGCCGGCTCAGAATAAGAAGGCTTCTTTGTGTACTGATGTGTGTCGGTGTCAAAAGTATAAACATAATTTTGACCGATTCGCCGATTTTTTTCACATGAAAGCCTTTTTCATTGATGGCCAGCAAGAGGACGGGCTTGTCTACATAATGGGATCTGAGGGGCGATAATAGCACACCGGGTATATCTCCGGGAAGGTTGTCTGGATCAATGGATTTTAATTTCTGCATAATTTCTGTTGCCACATCGGACCGCTCAGGGAAATAGGACTGTACAATTTTTTCTATGGCATTGCTGTGGCTGGATTCATTTTCGTCTGCGATATAAATCTGATTAGCAGAAATATCCGGCAGAATAGGGGATTCATCGAATCGTAAAACAGCCGTTGGCTTGTGATGTTCTTCGACTTCTGCCGGGTAGACAATGATCAGGTT
>JASCXY010000073.1 GCA_030012235.1 Balneolaceae bacterium ANBcel3
TATTTCATACATTTTTATTCATTAAAGCAAAAGCTATATCCAGAAGAATTGCTTTAAAGCCCTCATGTTTTTTTATGTGGTATTCATTATGTTTGACCGATGACCTGTAAACAAATACGAAACATCCTATTCAACAAATCCCAGAAATTCACCGTCACATGGCTTATTCCCGCACCTACGACATCCCTTACTTCCTGACGGACCGCTACCGAAAGCTTCGCCTTACCCCTCTCGTACAATTTCTGGAAGATATGGCCATTCGCCACAGCGAGCATTGCGGAGTCGGGCTGGATTTTTATGAAAAGCATAACGTAGCCTGGGTACTGGCCAAATGGGATGTTACCATCCACCGGTATCCGGTGTTTAACGAAGTAATTACCATTACCACAGCACCCACTTCGTTCAGAAACTTCTTTGGTTTTCGCAAGTTTGATATAAAAGATGAAAGCGGAGTTCTGCTTGCAGAAGGAGCCTCCTTGTGGATTTACGTAGACACACAAAAAAAACGTCCCCTTCCGGTTACCGAGCATCTGATAGACGCATACGGACTTACCCCTGATCAGAACCGGCCGCTTCCAATTGCAGCACCGGAACCTCCTGAAAATACCGATCTCTCCTCGGATATTACAATCCGCTCGGCGGATATTGATACCAACCTTCATGTAAACAACGCCCGTTACATTGAGTGGGCTCTGGATACCATCCCCTTTTCAGCCATTGACGGGAAGCAGGTAAAGCGACTCCGCGTTGATTACAAAAAGGAGCTTCAACTGGGAGATGAAGTCCTTTCTGTGGTGGATATTCAACATGGAGAGCATGGCATAACAACCCGCCACCGTATTGGTAATAAAGATAAAACAGCCTGTTTCATTACCCTGGACTGGTCCACTCAATAATAAAAAAAGGCGTACAACAACCTGGTATATTAAACCGTCTGCTATACGCCTTTTTATCTACGTTGAATTATAAAGATGGATCTTTTAGAAACCGATTACCAGCGAAAAGAGGGAGTCCATGCCAATCCAACGGCAAAACCCAAACCACTGTGCTCCTTTCCGAAATGGTTCCCATAAGTGGTGTCCATTTCCAGCAAGTCCGGAACGATGGTCCATCGCACACCCACTTGAAAATCGGGAGTGTCTCCATTACTGCCAAACACCTCTCCAAGGAGCGTCATCAGAGATAGGACCGGCACATCGACCCGGGCGCCCCAGGTAGCCGCATGCCCTGAGGTTGCTTCTTCCCATTCGTAACCAACGTTTACATTGATAACGGCTCTTTCTTCGGGCAAAGTAAACGTAACCGGCACATAGGTATAAAACCCTATAAATGGTGCCCAGATCGCGCCAGATACCAGTCCAATACCGGGTCCGTTACCACCCGGAGCACGGAACATGTATTTTGCTTCAATGTTTCCAAAGACATCATCATCGGTATACATAAGGGCCGGTGCCAGTTCCAGCCCTTTCAAAGGGCTGAATAAAAGTATAACCCAGGACTCTTCCTGTCCATACCACGTTTCCAGGGAAAATCCTCTGTAATCGGTTACTTCCACATCATCAATCACCATTTGCTGGCCATTTGCTGTGTTAAAAGCCCCGTCTGCAAGCATCAAAAAGAGAAGGATAAGCAGGACATAGCTAAAAAAAGAGACATAAAATAGAGTATTGTATGCCATCGAGGTCGTATTTTTTTGAATTCTGTTGTACATGATCGTACCCCTTTGGTTTATAATTTTTATTATTGACAGGGCAATAAATATGCCAGGTTATCTATCCGCCGGACAAATATATAAGGGCCTCGTTTCTTCCTGGATCGTACATCAGCCGGATTGTATGCAAAAAGAAGTAGTTGTACAAAAACCATCAAACCTCTATCATATGACCATGCTGTTATTTAATACTGCCATAACACGTTAGAGCATATAAACACTCAGCCCGGCGACCTGCATCCTGATCCAAATAATTTCCACCCACCCTGCATGAAAAAGTTGATCCTGCCATTAATCACTGTATGTACATATGCGTGTACCCCTGGTTCTCCACCTGAGACCTTTATAAACAATACGCGGGTGTTTTTATGCAACCAGACCCTTCAGCTTAATCATCCGGTACCGGATCATTTTTTATCAAATTCATCGGTTCAATATGACCAGGAAAGCGACACCTATACCCTCTCGTGCGACCAACGGGGTATCGTCACTCTGGGAGCAGAGAAAGAGGGGGCACAAATTCTCTTTGTTCAGGAGCTTGAATTTGAAGTGGATAAAGACTCCAGAGTAATCCACATTACCGGTTACTGGTACGAGTTGAACCAATACGGCAGGCGGCGACTGGAAGAAGCAAAGCGATTTTCCCATCAGTCTGCCGAGCTCAGGCAACAGGTGGAGGAGCTCGAAGCAAGCACTGTTAAGCTGAATGATTTCGCCGGAATACAAAGAGAACTTTATTCTGTACTCGGTGAACCTGAAACGTTAAGGCCGATTTCCTGGAACGTGGATAATGGATGGTTTTCATTTAATTCAGCCCGCACAGAGTGGGAAACCATTTACTGGGTACACGTTTCCGCCGTCCCTCAAAAGGAATGATATTATTACTGCACGACGTTACGCAAAACAGGCATCCAGATCGAACAGGCAGCAGCGCATGATGATGCGCTGCTACGGGGTGGGGAAATAATACGTGATGAAATAGTAATACGTATTATACGCGTACGTATGAAATGGTGGAGGTTTTTTGCCCGATGGCAATAACCATGGTGGGAAACCACCGTATGGATACAACATACGGTGAATTTTGGCAGTATACGCGGTAGTTCCACAGGGGACACGATGTTACGCAACACAAGGCGTACAGATCGAACAGGCAGCAGCGCATGATGATGCGCTGCTACGGGGTGGGGAAATAATAATACGTGATGAAATAGTAATACGTATTATACGCATACGTATGAAATGGTGGAGGTGCCGGGAATTGAACCCGGGTCCGGAATGTCGCCCCATCAAGCGTCTACATGCTTAGCTATCCTATAGAATCTTACCTGAAGGGTCGCCGGATAACAAGGCAGTCTTCAGGCCAGGTCAGATTAAGTCTTATGCAATGCCACCGACCGGGACATTACACCAGCTTGCCAAAGTATGGCGTCCTGTGCGAACCGTCGGCAAGCAGACGATCCGGAGGACGGAACGGCGCGTTTAGGCAGCCATTCGGTACTGAGTATTTTCAGCATTTACATTAAATTCCACCGATTTTTTTACGAGATATCCGTGAAGGAAACTCGGCATGCAACTTGTGATCACGTTCACCCCGTCGAAGCCATGTCACCCCCAATGAGTGCACTATTCGCCGGATTACTGGATCATTCTACCGGTACATATTGCTTACTGCAACAGATACCGGTTTATTCTTCTTCCGTATACTTAAAGATACCATCTGTTTTTCTGATTTACAATCTATTAACGGTTTCACTACTCCTTTTCGTCTAATCCCTCTGTTATTTCTGCCTCGCTTTTGTATCTTTCAACGTATAGTCCACAGCACCCCCCATCTCTAAAACCATTCATTCATGAAAATTGCTGTAATTGGTGCCGGAACCGTTGGATCTTCGCTTGTTCAGGTACTCCTTGACCAGGAACAGGTTTCAACGCTCATCGTACTTGACCGAAAAGGAAATGCCCTCGATGAAATTAAGCAGATGAATCAGGAGCACCCTTCCTTCTCCAAACTCCGCACGTTTAAGGTGGGCATGGAGAAGTATTCTGCCGTTGTAACTTTAGTGAAGGGCCTGGATGTCATGATATCCGCTTTGCCCTATACGTTAAACTTTGAGCTGGCCCGAATTGCCGTTAATAACGGATGTCACTTTATGGATTTGGGAGGAAGCGACCAGGTCTTTGACCGTCAGCTTTCTCTTCATGACAAAGCCAGGGAAAAGGGATTGTATGTCCTTCCAAATTGCGGTTTAGCACCGGGATTACTGAATATTATCGCCTATCACGGATACAAAAGGTTCGATGATGTTTCTTCCATCTGCATATACAGTGGCGGATTACCCCTGAATCCTGTTCCTCCCCTTTTTCATCACCTGAGCTTTTCAGCGCACGGCTTTCTGAGTGAGCATCTTCCACCCGTACTGGCCGTTCAGGATGGAAAACCAACGCATGTGGAACCGTTAAGTGGAGTGGAGTCTATTTCTTTTGAAAACCGCCCCGAACTCGGTGAACTTGAGGCGTTTTATACCGGTGGACATATCAGCACTCTTGCCAAAACACTGCAGGGATCGGTTGAAAATCTGTCCTATAAAACCATACGACACAAAGGCAACCACACCATCATGCAAGCGCTTCTGAAACTGGGGCTGGCGGATAAAAAAATCATTGATGTTGCATCCAGCATGACTTACCGCGATCTGATGATCCGAAAGCTCCAGGAAGTACTCCCGGAAACATTGCCCGACATTGTACTTGCCAAGGTAGTTATTGAAGGAACCATCAAAAAGAAGCCTTCCAAAAAAACGATTGAATTGGTATACGAGTACGATCCCAAAGATGAACATTCTGCGATCATGACATGTACAGCTGTACCTACAGCCCTGATTGCAATAATTACGAAAGAGAAGCAGATGATCAGTGAACCCGGAGTGCGTGCACCGGAACTGGCCATCCCGGCCGAACCCTTTTTACAGCGGATTCAGGAACATGGAATCCAAATCAACGAAACGGTGTCCTGATTCGCGGATTTACCTGTTTAGCCTGATTTTTTGACAAAAAAAAGCCGGACACTGTTAGAAGTATCCGGCTTAAAAACCTGCTTTCAAATCATCCGCTCCGATTACTTACGGCCGGATCCTGAAGGTTTGTCACCATGTGGATCTGAATGATCCGTCGTATCCGAACCTTTTGCAATCGATTCACGCATATCGGTATCCGACATTACATTCCTCATGTTGTAGTAATCCATCACGCCTAATTTACCGCTTCTGAAAGCTTCAGAAATAGCTTTTGGTATTTCAGCTTCGGCTTCAACAACGCGTGCCTGCATTTCTTCGATCTTGGCACGGTTTTCCTGTTCAACGGCCACGGCCATTGCTCTTCGCTCTTCCGCACGTGCCCGGGCCACTTTAAGATCCGCGGATGCCTGATCGGTCTGCAGTTTGGCACCAATGTTCTCACCAACATCCACGTCCGCGATATCAATAGAAAGAATATCAAACGCCGTGCCGCTATCCAGGCCTTTGTCCAATACCGTTTTAGTTATTTGATCCGGGTTTTCGAGAACCGCTTTATGATCGGTTGAAGATCCAACCGTAGATACAATTCCCTCACCAACCCGTGCAAGAACGGTCTCTTCTGTGGCACCACCCACAAGGCGGTCAAGGTTCGCCCGGACCGTCACTCTGGCCGTTGCTTTCACCTGAATACCGTCTTTGGCAAGCGCTGTAATGACCGGTGTATTAATCACTTTCGGGTTTACAGAAATCTGTACCGCTTCAAAAACATCCCTTCCGGCCAGGTCAATGGCTGCTGCACGCTCAAAGCCAAGAGCAATGTTTGCTTTGTCCGCAGAAATAAGGGCATTTACAACCCTCTGCACATTTCCACCTGCGAGATAATGCGCTTCAAGCATCCCAATTTCGACGTCCTTAAGACCGGCTTTGGTCGCCGTAATAGCTGCCTTTACAATCGGCCCCGGAGGCACTTTACGCAGGCGCATCGCCACAAGGTCGCTGAAGATACCAATGCGAACTCCGGAAAAGAGTGCGGTAATCCACAGGCCTATGGGGATGAAGTAGAAAAAGAGAAGTAAAAAGAGAAAAATCGCAAAAATACCACCCAATAAGAAAATAGGCTCCATAAGACAATCTTGTTTATTCGTTGATGGTTGTTCCGGCCGCAGTCGGCATGTGTTCACATAATCGTTGGAAGATACTCAGACTTCGCATCTATACCAACAAAAGCGGGTGCTTTTTTGAATAGCTTCCTATTCATCCCCGGCTTTGGCGACAATGACCTGTCCGGCAGCGACAGAGATGACCTTCACCCGGACATTCTTGTCAATGAACGATCCGTCAGAAACAACGTCGACCCTTTTGTCTCCGATGCGAACGGTTCCTGAAATACGAAGGGGTGTCAGGGTAATTCCTTCCTGCCCGAGAAGATCCTGCTTATCATCGTAAGAGGTATATCCGGAATCACGATCCGTTGAGCGGGTGAGTACCAGACGTCCAAATAAGGGTGTTTTCATAACATATCTCATTGTTGAAGCAATAAAGGCAATGGTGAGCATCAGGGTGACCAATATGGTCCAAAGTTGTGTCCGCAGGTGCTCTACAGGAGGAAAACTAAAGCCCACATTTCCCACCAGGGACGCAAACAGTCCGAATATAAGCAACACCGCGCCGCTCACTCCTGCTATGCCAAATCCCGGCAAAATAAACAGTTCAACCACAATCAATCCGATTCCAATCACGATAATGGCTACTTCCCAAAACTGCACAAGGCCCATTATGTAAAGCGGAAGGAAAAAAAGCAATGCTCCGACGCCAGCTACAGCACCTGCAAAACCTACACCGGGTGATTGAAGCTCAAAATAAAGCCCTCCAAGCATCATCAGCATCAAGATACTCTGAAGAACAGGCGATCCAAAAAAACGTATAACAGATTCTTCCCAACGCTCATCAATATTAAACAATGTGGCGTCCTCCCAGCCCATTTCCTCTTTAATTTCTCTTTTAGAGCGTACTGTGGCCGTTGAAATACCTAATTCAAGTGCTTCGGATGCGCTTAGGGTCAGCAATTCCCCTTCTGCAATCACGCCTTCGATTTCAATACGCTCATCTACCATAGCTTCTGCAATGGCCGGATCGTATCCACGGGCCTCTGCCGTTGAGCGCATGAGCCCGCGCATGTAACTCTGAAGCTTCTCATCGGCTTTTTCTCCGGTTCCGTCCACAACCGTTGCAGCACCAATAGAACCCCCGGGTGCCATAAAAATAGTATTCGAAGCAAATGAAATCAGGGCTCCGGCCGATGCTGCATTCGGATCAATGAAGGTCACCACAGGTATTTCTGCATCCAAAAGCCTTTTACGTATCTTGTCTGCGGCATCCACCAGGCCACCAAAAGTATCCATATGCAAAATAACACCGACCGCCGAGTCATCCTGCTCCGCCGCACTGATTCCCCTGTCAATATACATGTTGAGGCCATTGTCAATGAGTCCTTCCACCCGGATTACATAGACCACCGATTCAGAAGCAAACGCTTCTTCGGCAACCGTACATGTCCATGCTGTAAGGATGGAAAATAAAGCAGCAAATGTGAGTAAACGTGAGTTCATCTATTTCGGTTTAATTGAGAGGTGTAAAAAAACACGCTGAGATAATATATACGAATACGAAAGGTAGAAAAAAACGTTACTTAAAAAAATTGCAGTGATGCCATTAGGTACACCGCTCAACACACGTAGCAGTGCATCATCATGTGCTATCACGCATCATCATGTACTGCTACGTGGTGATATCATAAACCAAGGTTGTATTATTCCATGGCAGCAAGGCGCCGTGTCAATACAACCCTAAGGCGTACATTAGGAAACCTTAATTAATATTTGTGTAACCCCATTCTTTTTTTTGCGTAAAATATGCCCGTTGATGCCACTGGCCAGAAACTCCGTTTTATTTCCCGTTTGATTCCAAAGCTTTATTAACAATATATTTACTTGAGTTTTTTCCTATGCCTAAAGCTTATTATTTATTCCTCTCATTTTTTCTGTTGAGTAGTATTCCGGTATCAGGGGCCGACAACCCTTCTCATGGAACAAGAGAAGAATCTCTTCTGAACAGAGTTACCATCAACGGATTTATTCGGGATGCAGAAAACGGGGAAACCCTCATTGGTGCCAACGTCTTTCTGATGGGTACAGACTGGGGAGCGGTGACTAATACCTCCGGATATTACGTTCTCAGAAATATTCCCGCCGGAACCTATACTCTTCGGTTTTCCTACATGGGGTACGAAAATCACTTCGAGGACATTTCCCTTGGCGAGGGAGAGTCCCTTCGTCTTGATATACAGCTTAAACCGGGTGGATACACTCTTCAGGAACTTGTAATCACGTCCAAAAGAGAACAGGAAGAGCGTCAGAACATCGGCCGCGCATCCATTTCCACAGAATTGATCACGAGCGTTCCCGCTGTTTTGCAGGCCGACGTATTCCGATCCATTCAGCTGCTTCCGGGAGTTAAGGCCGCATCGGACTTTTCAAGCGGTTTATACATTCGCGGAGGCGGGCCAGATCAGACGCTCATCCTCCTGGATCGCACCACGGTATATAACCCCTCTCACTTTTTTGGATTGTTTTCAACGTTTAATCCGGATGCGATCAAAGATGTAAGCCTTTATAAAGGAGCCTACCCGGCAATGTTTGGCGGCCGCCTCGGAAGTGTTCTTGATGTCCATAATAAAGATGGAAACCGATACCGTACAGGGGGCACCGTCAGCCTGGGAATGCTTTCTTCCCGAGCCATGATTGAAGGCCCCTACGGCGGTGGTTCGTATATGCTTGCCGTTCGCCGATCCACCATGGAACCCGTTCTTGCCGCTTTAAGGGCAAGTCAGGATAATATTCCTGACACCTTCTATTTCTATGATATCAACGCAAAAGTAAACGTTGACCATTGGGAAAATAACCTTCTGAGTGTGGCTTTTTATACCGGAACGGACAAAGTCAGTTTTCCCTTTGCAGAAGATGCAAACCTGGGTTTGTTTTACGGAAACCGAACACTCTCTATTAACTGGACACACTTGTTATCCAATCATACCTTCACCAACTTTACACTGACCGGTTCCGAATATTTCAATGAACCATCGTTCGACCTGGCGGGCTCCACCTTTGAACGCGAAAGCACGATTCGGGATCTTTCCTTCAAAGCGGATATTGAGTGGATTCCTTCGCAATCGTATGAAATTCTGGGAGGAATATGGGGTGGACATAAAGTCTTTGAACTGAAAGATTCGTTCGACGAAAACATGGGTATGGAAGAAACCATTACCTCTACCTACATGTCCACCTACATTCAGCAAATATGGAGGCCGGCTATCCGATGGAAGTTCAATACCGGTTTACGTGCCAGTTATTACACCAACGGAGACTATTTCAGGCTCGATCCAAGAATTAGTATGGAGTACTTCCTAACCTCTGAGACCCGATTGCAAGCGGCGTTTGGGCGTTACCATCAGTTTCTTTCATTGTTGACCTCAGAAACGATTTCGGCCTTTGATATGTGGCTATTTACCGACGATGGGGTCCCGCCGGCTTACGGAGATCAGTATACGGCCGGAATTAAAAACACGTCGCTTACCGGATATTTTTTAGAAGTGGAAGCCTACTACCGAAATATGCGTAACCTTTTTGAAATTGACCCCTTCCTTTCTGATGCAGCCGGTATGGAGTATGCCGATCTTTTCCGGTTTGGAAAAGGATATGCCTCCGGATTCGAAGTGTTGATTCAAAAGAATACCGGCCGGCTGACTGGCTTCATTGGATACACGTGGGGACTTACACGAAGAAACTTTGAAGGATTTAATGACAGCCGGTACTATCCTCCCAAATACGACCGTACCCACGACCTTAACTGGGTATCG
Organism: Balneolaceae bacterium ANBcel3; assembly: GCA_030012235.1. Classification (GTDB taxonomy): domain Bacteria; phylum Bacteroidota; class Rhodothermia; order Balneolales; family Natronogracilivirgulaceae; genus JASCXY01. The sequence continues at coordinate 9,644 of JASCXY010000073.1, forward strand.
ACGTACCAGATGAGCTCACGATGGAGTTTCTCTGCGGTCTTTTCCTATGCAACGGGACAGGCGTACACCAAACCCCTGGGACGAACGGCTATTGTAAACAATCCTTTTGATAACAACACTCCAAATATGTTTACCGTAGGCAGAGTCAACGCTAAACGTCTTCCGCCATATCACCGGCTTGATTTGTCGCTCTCCAGAAAAGGCACCTTTTTTGGCATTGGAGAAGCCGAATGGCAGTTTCAGGCCATCAATGTGTACTCCCGAAGAAATCCATGGTTCTATACCTATGATTTCGACTATAATCCCGTGCGTGTAAGCAAGGCTCATATGTTGCCTATTATCCCAACCATCAGTTATACGGTACATTTTTAAGATTATTCTTGTAACCCTTTTCAAATCCATCCATCCCTATGACCACATTCCGTTTATTATTTTTTCTGATGGCTTGTTTTTTCCTGGGCACTATTACAGCGTGCGAGCTGTATAAACAGGATGATTATGTGGAGCAATATGTAGTAGAAAGCTACCTTATTGCCCATGAAGAGCTTCCATTACTCCTTCTATCCACCACCTCTTCGGCTCATGAACTATTCGACTTTAGCCAACGTGTGGTATCCGGTGGTGAAGTCCTGATTCACCGATACGGCACAACAGGGGTACGTGACACCACGTATCGTTACATGGAAGAACGACCGGGATTGTATCTGCCTCAAGGAAGCGATACGGACTTGGTGCTGCCCCGCCATACATATCGCCTGGAAATTACCTTGCCTCAGGACGATCATCACAAGATTTATGCTGAAACGGTCGTCCCGGATACATTTTCAATTGTTGAAACCGTACGAAGCCGCACCGTATATCAAAGTGAAAACCGGCTGGAATTCAATATCACCGCAAACCAAGGCCATCGACAGAATTACTATATTTTTTCTACAGAGGCGCTTGAACCATCACCATACAACATGACTCCCTTCTGGGAAGATGTTGAAGATAACTACCAGGATGCCATTATTACCAGTACAGAAATAACGAATGAAGCGAGTTTTACTGCGAATGATGACGGCACCCTGAACCTGGTGGTTCCCTGGATTGCTTTCGCATTTTATGGACCCAGTAAAATTACGGCCTACTCTATTGATGATAATACGTATGACTTTTTCCGCTCACTTCCTTTTCATATTGGTGACGGGGGAAGCCTTCTCTCACCGGGTGAAATACAGAATGTGATTTATCATGTAGAAGGTGGGATCGGTATTTTTGGCAGTATGTCCAGTGTGGAAGCCGAAGTTTACCTGGATCGCCCGGCGGAGCCATAGCATGCCACATAACTGAAAAAAATAGATGGCTTAAATCCGGCTACTACATCGCACATTGCCTTCACCTCATACATACCGGACAATATGCTCACTTTCACAGAGTTAATGGACGCTTTTGAACGCGGAGATCTGGACGATTTTGATGTTTCTCTCCTCGAACGTGCCAAAGAATACGAAATTGAGCTGCTCTCCCAAAAAGGCTATCGCTTTCCGGAAAAAGGGGATCTCTATGTTTCTTCCACCGAGCTTTTAGTCACCTATATAACGGTTTGGGCCGCCCCCTTCAGTCATGGGGGCAAGGCCCTCCTTCCCAAAGGCGAAAAGATTTGGATTGATACCGATCTTTCTGATACAAAGCCCCTGCTGGTATATGCTTCACCAGTAGACTTCAAGAAGATAGAACAGGTCATGATTCCTGAAGTTCAACGAACAGAAGAAGGATATGGTGGATTTTGCCTTTCCTTGACGACTAAAGTACTTAATGAATCATTTATCCTTCTGGATACCGGTTTTTCTGTAGAAAAAAACAGCACAGAATTCTAATAGTCCCCAAAAAAAGACGATTATCAGGCATATCTTCACAAGGCTTCATCTGTTATCTGAGAAACCAACCATCCGATTTATACAGGCCTCATCTTTCTAAACTTGCGACTTAAGCCATTGCACTCCCTGGTCTGCCGACCGGACAATTTCTACCTTTACGCCAAGCGAAGCATATCGTTTTATAACAGGATTCATCGTCATTTTTCCAATCGTTGAATCAGGCATTACAATAGCCCAGTATTTCCAGCCCTTTTGCAAAATCCTTGGTTCCCAGTTTTTTTGGCCCCACTCAACATCTTCCTTTTTCAGAACAGAACTACTCCGGTCATCGGAAAGCCATTTAGTACAAGAAAATTTGATAAACGCATCCGCGCCTTTGGTCATGAGTTGCTTAAAATCTTCGCCATGTACGAATTTTTTAATGATATGGTGAATTATTTTTTCATTCGGATAGCAGTAAATCTCAAACCGGTCATTTGCAAATACTCTAATTTTCGACATTTTTCCTCCTGTAGATATTTTCATAGTTAAGTTTATCTGTTATCGGCATTTGATAAAAAAAATCAACTGCACGCATCTATAAATCCGGAGCAATGAACTCTTTCTTATGCATGGCTCAAAAGAAAAACACACTCTTTTATATACAAAAAGCAGGTTAGTAATAATCAGGCACATAAATAATATCACCGCTCTCAAGTTGATATGCGGTGTAAAACTGTTAAAAAAAACCTCTCTTGCCAGAGTAAAACGTATTAAAACAAGGCCTAAATACTGCCAAGAAGCACAAAAAGGCGACAAAAAAACGGTTATTGCGATAGTTTCTGATTGTGTCTGAACCGATGTTCGCCCATCTTTACTCCGGCTTCAGTATCTACCTGATCCGCATCCAAATACACGATTCTTTTTCACGATGCAGATAAGGCCAGCTACTATGTTGTCCAAAGTCATTAAATGAGCTAAATACAAC
>JASCXY010000074.1 GCA_030012235.1 Balneolaceae bacterium ANBcel3
TGACACTGGTTTATCAGGTCCTTCGTACACTGGGGTATAAAACAGGAATGATTGGCACGGTTGAAACTCGTATCGGGAATGAGGTTAGGCCCAGCAGGCTGACAACACCGGATGCAGTTACTCTTTCAGGATTATTACAGGAAATGGCTTCAAAAGATACCGCCTATGCGATTATGGAAGTATCTTCTCACGCCATTGAGCAGGAACGCGTGAAAGGGATTTCGTTTGATGTTGCAGCATTTACCAATATCACACAGGATCACCTGGACTATCATGAATCCATGGAGGCGTACATTCAGGCGAAAAAAATGCTTTTTGACTCCCTGGATGCATCCTCTATTGCCATTATTAACCGTGACGATCCTGCAAGTGAGCACATGATCAAAGATTGTCCGGCAGAAATCTGGAGTTTTGGATTTAAATATGATCGTGATTTCAGGATCATTGATGAAGGGTCGGATGGAATGGTACTGGACCTGGATGGTACGATTGTAAGCACACCGCTGACAGGTACGTTTAATGCGTATAATGTAGCTCAGGCTTATCTGATATGCCTTGCTCTGGGATGCACAAAAGCCAGTGTGGCGAATGCACTAAGTGAAGCTAAAGGAGCCCGTGGCCGACTGGAGAGAGTTTTGGTGGATATAGCTCAACAGGACGATGTCGTCGGGCCGGCGGCAGCGCCAACAGTATTTATTGATTATGCACATACTCCGGATGCTCTTGAAAATGTTCTGAAAACACTGGCTGGAGTAAAAAGTAACAAGGAAAAGCTGCATGTCGTATTTGGGTGTGGAGGAGACCGCGACCGAACCAAACGGCCGCTAATGGGAAAAATCGCAGAAAACTATGCCGATCTGGTTACCATAACATCGGACAATCCAAGGACCGAAGACCCGATATCCATTATCCGGGATATCAGAAAGGGAATTGGAAAAACAGAACAGGTATTTATTGAACCCGACAGAAAAAAAGCCATTCGGTCGTCTATCCTTGATTCAGACATTCACTCTATCGTGATCATCGCCGGAAAGGGTCATGAAACCTATCAGGAAGTTCACGGAAGGCGGCATAAGTTTGATGATAAAGAGATTGCTGAAAAGGCTTTACGCCAGTGGGTCGATCGAAGAAGCGGAAGAAAGACGACCCGAAACCTCAAAAAAAATCCGGAGGCAAACTGATGCTGTATTGGTTGCTGGAATGGATCAGGGAAGTATTTAACCCGCCGGGGTTCGGGGTTTTTGCGTTTATTACCGTGCGTACAGCCCTGGCGGCATTAACGGCTTTCTTCATCTCGGTATTTTTTGGCCGGAAAGTCATTCGGATGTTGAACAAATTGCAGATTCAGGAAGTCATCCGCGATGACGTTGGACTGGATGCGCACCAGGAAAAAGAGGGAACCCCCAGTATGGGAGGCCTCCTAATCCTGATCGCCATCGTTGTTTCCACGTTACTCTGGGCCCAGCCTTCCAATATCTATATCATCCTGATTCTTTTAGTAACGGTAAGCCTGGGTATCGTTGGTTTTATTGACGATTACATAAAAATTGTACGGAATAACAAGGAAGGACTTTTAGGGAAATTCAAAATTGTTGGGCAGGTTGCCGTTGGTATTCTTGTTGGAAGTGTGCTGTATTTTTATCCGGATTTTCAGGATTACAATACGCTGAGCACGGTCCCTTTTATCAAGGATGCAAACATTGATTATGCTTTTTTAGGGGAAGCCCTGGGCTGGGCCATATACATTCCCGTATGCATCTTTATTATCACGGCGGTAAGCAATTCGGTAAATCTGACGGATGGGCTGGATGGACTGGCGAGTGGAACGACCGCTATCGCAGCACTGGCACTGGGAATTCTTGCCTATGTATCAGGACGGGTGGATTATTCGGGCTTCCTTGATATTCTCTATTTGCCCGGAACCGGAGAGCTGACCATATATTGTGCAGCCATGGTCGGTGCCTGTTTTGGCTTCCTGTGGTATAACTCGTATCCCGCCGAAGTCTTTATGGGGGATACCGGTTCTCTTGCACTCGGTGGTGGAATAGGTGCTGTGGCACTAATGATCCATAAAGAGCTTTTGCTCCCCATCTTGTGTGGAATTTTCTTTATTGAAGCACTCTCGGTCATTATTCAGACCAGCTACTTTAAGTATACCCGTAAAAAGTATGGAGTTGGGCGTCGGTTTTTTAAAATGGCGCCCTTACACCATCATTTTGAGAAAAAAGGCTGGGCCGAACCCAAGATCGTGGTGCGTTTCTGGATTATAGCCATACTCCTCGCCATCTTTACCATCATTACGCTCAAATTGAGGTAGCCTGTATATATGAATTCGGTTAATGGAAAACATATTGTAATAGCAGGAGCTGCACGAAGCGGTGTAGCAGTGGCCGAATTATTGGCCAGAAAAGGGGCTCATGTTCTGGTCTCAGATTCTGGGTGTATTGCGACCAAATTCCGGAAAAGGTTAACGGAAAACCACATTTTGTTCGAAGAAGGAGTACATTCGGAAGCTTCATTTGAAGGCGATATGTTAGTCCTTAGCCCGGGGGTACCCTCCGATGCTGCTATCGTCAGAGCGTATCTTGAACGTAATTGTCCGGTGTTCTCGGAAATAGAAGTGGCTTCCTGGTTTTGCAAGAGCAAAATCATTGCCGTTACCGGATCAAATGGGAAAACGACGGTGGTGAATTGGCTTGCTGATGTATGGAAAAGAGCCGGACGGCCCTATCTGCTCGCCGGAAATGTTGGAACCGCATTTTCTGAGGTGGTTGATCAGACTTCCGAAGAGGTGGATGTCATTTTGGAAGTGAGCAGTTTTCAGCTGGATCATATCGACCGTTTTCGGGCCAGAGTCGGAGTGATTCTGAATATCACTCCGGATCACTTGAATCGCTATCAGAATCAGTTTGAAAACTATGTGCGTTCAAAAATGAATCTTCCTAAAAATCAGACAACGGAGGATTCATTAATCTACGGATACGATGATCCGGTGGTAAAAAAGCAGATGGAAGCATGGTCAGATCAGAAAAAACATCCTGCACTGCTTCCATTTTCTATTGAGGTAGATGTCCCTGGTGCATGTTTGCGCGATGGGATACTTCGAATCCAGACGGGAACCATAGAGGAGGACATACTATCTATGAAACAAATCGCATTGCCCGGAAATCATAATCTCAGAAATGGCCTTGCTGTTGCACTGGCCGCAAGAATCTGTGAAATAGATAAAGATTATATTCGTGAAAGCCTCTCAAGTTTTGAAGGGGTTCCGCACCGTCTTCAAAAGGTTCGTGATCTTGAAGGAGTTGAATACTATAACGACAGCAAGGCAACCAATGTGAATGCTGTCTGGTATGCCCTTTCAAGCTTCAGAAAGCCGTTGGTACTGATCATGGGTGGCCGTGATAAAGGAAACGACTACTCGGAATTAAAAAAAGAGCTACTGGAAAAAGCCAGGGCCATCATCGCCATTGGCGAAGGAAAAGAAGCTATCAGGGAGCAGCTTAAGGATGCAGTACCCATGATGCTTGAAGCAGAAACCATGAGCGATGCCGTTCAAAAGAGCTATCGGATTGCCCGGAGTGGTGATGTGGTTCTGCTGAGTCCGGCTTGTGCCTCGTTTGATATGTTTGAGAGTTATGAGGATCGCGGGCTGAAATTTATACAGGCCGTGATGGCTCTATAAGCAGAGGAAACAGATGTCGCAGTCATTTACAAATCAATACCTTTTTGAACAGCCGTATAATGGTAACGGAAGTTCTGTGGCTGCCGGGCCGAGTGACCGGTGGATTCTGGCCGCTGTCTTTTTGCTTATGGTTGCGGGTTTATTGGCCGTCTACTCTTCTATCGCATATTTTGCCACTACGAAAGGGACTACTGCTTCGGCAATGGTGATTGGCCATGCAGCGAAACTGGTCATTTCTCTGTTTGTCATCATTTTTGTATCCAAAATCAAGTATGAGGTTATTGCCGAATTCAGCAGTTACGTACTGCTGCTTAGCTGGTTCTTTCTCATTATTGTTACGTTGCACGGGACGGAAGTCTTTGGTGCACGAAGGTCTTTGAGTATTGGTGGATTTTCATTTCAGCCCTCTTCCATGGCTGTTGTAGCCCTGTTGATGCATGTTGCATCCAAAGTCAGCAAAAAGCAGGACTACATACACGATTTCATGAAGACCGTAATCCCGCTCATGGTATGGATTGTGGGGACGGCTTTTTTAATTGCCTTGGAGGACTTTAGTACAGCAGCGCTGCTGGTATTCATGTGCTTTATGATTATGTTTATCGGCCGTGTAAAATTGTCGCATATTCTCGCTTTTGTACTTATTGGAGTGATTGGCGGCGGAGCTATCCTGGCACAATCTGCTGAACGACAAAGTCGTGTTACAAACTATGTAACACAGATTAAACATGTTGAAAGTAGTGAATTTCAGCTTGGAAGCGGCTATCAAACCCAGCAGTCCCAGATTGCCATTGCCCGTGGGGGTGTTTTTGGCGTTGGCATTGGAAAAAGCACCCAACGTGATTTCCTTCCGGCGCCCTATAACGACTTCATTTTCTCCATAATCGTTGAAGAGTACGGCCTGATCGGTGTAGGGTATGTGCTGATCTTATACCTGGTGATTCTTTTCCGTGGGATGATCATTATTGCGCGCAGAGCCAAAGATCCTCTCGCCATGCTGATGGCCGTTGGTTGTACACTCGGGATTACCATGTATGCCTTTGTGAATGCAGGAGTAGCTGTTGGATTGCTGCCCGTAACCGGTCTTCCCATGCCTTTTATCAGTTTTGGTGGAACCAGCATGTTGTTTTCCGGGATCATGGTAGGTGTTTTGCTTCAAATTTCTAAACGCGGGGGGAGTGCGTATGCCTGAACCGATCCGCATAATGCTTGCAGCAGGAGGTACCGGTGGACACGTTTTTCCGGCTATAGCTGTTGCCGATGCCATTCGTGAACAAGCACCGGATACTGAATTTTTATTTGCCGGTACCAGAGACCGTATGGAATGGCATGCCGTACCGGAAGCCGGGTATCCGATCTCTTCTCTTTGGATCAGCGGATTTCACCGTCGATGGACACTTAAAAATGCACTTTTTCCTTTAAAACTTCTTTTCAGCATTGGACAAAGTTATCGGATGATAAAACGTTTTAAACCCCATGCCGTAATCAGCTGTGGTGGTTTCGTAGCCGGCCCTCCTGGATGGGTGGCGACAAAACGCGGAATCCCGCTTTATCTGCAAGAGCAAAATAGCTTTCCGGGTGTTACAAACCGGAAACTTGCCGGAAAGGCTAAAAGGATTTTTATCGCTTTTGAAAATGCGCTTAAATGGTTGCCTGAAAAAAAATGTACCATCACGGGGAATCCGGTGCGTAAATCCCTGGTTGAAAAAGCCGGTGACCCACAGGCTAAAAGCAAAGGAATGGCCGCTTTTGAACTTAAGCCGGATAAGCCCGTTGTTCTCATAATGGGAGGCAGTGGCGGCGCAAGAAGTATGAATCAGGCTATGCTTGAGCAACTGGATGTGTTACATGATCAGCATAAAATTCAAATCATCTGGCAATGCGGAGATACATACCTTCGGGAAGTAAAAGCAACCCTGTTTGAAAAAGGGCGCTCTTATGATAAGTATAAAAATCTCCGACTATTCGGTTTTATGTCCAATATTTCAGATGCATGGGCTGCGGCAGACCTGGTTGTTTCGCGTGCGGGAGCTACCACATGTGCAGAGTTGCTCGCGACAGCAAAACCGGGAATACTTGTACCATCTCCATGGGTTGCCGGTGACCATCAGACACATAATGCCAGGGCTCTTCAGGAAATTGGGGCGGCACAAGTACTCAAAGATGAAGAATTATCTGCAAAAATGACCTCCTTGATTGTGCATATACTCAAAGACTCCGGTATAAGAAACAGAATGGAAGAACGCGCCAGAAAAAACTCACCTGAAAACGCTGCCGAAAAAATTGCATCCGTAATCTTGTCCGATATACGTCAACTACAAGAAAAAAATTGAGATACATTGAATACTAAGACTACATATTCTGTAGAAACACAGCCGGTTTTTGGAAACACAAGGCATATCCACATGGTGGGAATCGGCGGGATCGGTATGAGCGGAATGGCAGAAATTCTGATTCATAAAGGATTTACCGTTACAGGATCGGATGGCAGCAGAAGCGATGTCACGGAACGTCTGGAAAAACTGGGCGCAAGGATCTTTACCGGCCATAGAGCAGAACATATTGAAGGTGCAGATGTTGTAGTCTATACCAGTGCTGTAAATGCCGATGAAAATGTCGAAACCCTGGCCGCACAGCAGAAGGGCATTCCTGTTATCAAGCGTGCAGAGATGCTGGCAGAACTGATGCGGATGAAATATGGTGTGGGTATTGCCGGTACACATGGCAAGACCACTACAACAACCATGACCGGACTGGTTGTTCAGGCAGGTAATTTTGACCCTACCATCATGGTCGGCGGAAAAGTTCATAGCTTTGACAAGACCAATGCTGTCGTTGGGAAAGGGGATATTGTAATCGTAGAAGCCGATGAGTTTGACAGGACGTTTTTGAGACTCAGCCCATCGCTAGCCGTTATTACCAATATCGATTTGGAGCATATGGATATCTATGCCGATGAGCAGGATATCAAGAACGCGTTTATTGAGTTTGCAAATAAGCTTCCGTTTTATGGTGCCGTAGTTCTTTGTCTGGATGATTCCAGAGTTCGAAGTATTATCCCCGAAATCGAGCGAAGAATGATTACGTATGGATTTACTCCCCAGGCACAGCTTCGCCCTGCAAATCTGAAAATGAGTAACCTGTCAAGTACATTCGATGTACTGTTTAACGGCGAAAAATTAGGACGAATATCCGTAGATGCTCCCGGAGAACACAATGTAAATAATGCTCTTGCCGCTGTTGGTATCGGGTTGGAACTGGGAATTCCTTTTGAGCGCATCCGGAAAGGCCTTGGAAAATATACAGGTGTTTTCCGGCGCTTTCAGATTAAATACCATGAAAATAATCTGATTGTGGTGGATGACTATGCCCATCATCCAACGGAAGTGAAGGCAACCCTTAAAGCCGCCCGGAATGGTTGGCCAAAGCATCGGATCATTGCGGTGTTTCAACCCCACTTATATTCTCGCACCAAAGATATGTTTGAAGAATTTGGTATGTCATTCTTTGATGCAGAAAAACTTGTGGTAACTGATGTGTATGCAGCCAGGGAAAAGCCCATAGAAGGAATTTCCGGTGAGAATGTGGCTGAAGCAGCAAGATCATACGGTCACAGAGATGTACATTATCTGGCAGATAAAGACCGGTTGCCAGAATACCTGAAAGAAATAGCCGGGCCCGGCGATATGATCATCACCATGGGAGCCGGTGATATTTATCAGGCCGGAGAACGATTTGTAGAAGTTCTTTCTCCCTCCGAAGAAGAGTCTAAACAGACCTGATTGAACATGACAGAAGAGAAAAAGCATAATGGAATTCGATATTTGCTGATAGCTTGTATGCTATTGGCATTTGCTGTTTCTGTCGGCTGGTATATGAACAGAAATGCGCAGGTGACCAATATATCGGTTCATGGGAATCGGATTACCGAAATGGAGCGCATCGTCGAAGTCAGTAGCATTCAGATTGGTAAACCTGCCGAAGAAATAGATTTCCTGCAGGTCATTGTTCAGGTCGAAAAACTGCCATGGGTAGAACGTGCATTTGTGGATCTGACTCCTGCCGGAAGATTGAGAATCAGGGTTGAAGAAGAAAAACCTCTCGCCATATTGATCGACAGAGGTCGAAGCGCCCTGGTGTCCGGCAACGGACTGATACTGCCGGTAATTCTTGAAGAAAAAATGGATGTCCCGATTTTGTACGGTTTTTCAATGAACCGGGTACCGGATCATGAGGCCGCTCCGGATACGCTGAATACAATGGATTTTTTAACCGTCCGGAATTTTTTACAGACCGCAGAGCTCTATCCGGGGCTGTATGCTATGATCAGTGAGGTAATGTTTACCACACGAGATGGAGTCGTCGCGCTTAGTGATGAAAGTGCCGTCCGGCTGACCTTTGGACACGGCCCTTTTGATGATAAAATGAGGAATTGGAAAGCATTTCAGAAAAAAGTGGTTTCTTCTTCTGGAATGAATCAATTTTGGAGCCTTGATTTCAGATACCGCGGGCAAATTGTGGCAAACGAACGGTGACTTCAAACAGATTTTTACTCATAATAAACGCATAATATAGAATACTATGGAAGATCGGATCGTAGTTGGATTGGATATCGGCACCACTAAAGTGTGTGCGGTAGTTGCATCGGTGGATGAGATGCAGAAAATTAATATTCTTGGGGTCGGTAGAGCGCCAAGCGACGGTCTGAACCGCGGTGTGGTCGTTAATATAGAGAAGACGGTCAATGCCATTCGGACCGCGATCAAACAGGCAGAGTTAGCCTCTGGAATTGAAGTTAAGACGGTGAATGTAGGCATTGCCGGCGATCATATCCGAAGCATGCGAAGCAAAGGGGTTATTACCATCAATAACCGTGATAACGAGATTACCATCAAGGATGTCGAGAGGTTGCTTGCGGATTGTCAAAGAATTATGCTCCCTACAGATCAGCAGATTATTCATGTAATCCCGCAGGAGTTTATCGTTGATGGTCAGGATGGTATCAGCGATCCGGTTGGCATGAGCGGGATGCGGATGGAAGCCGAAGTACATATCATAACAGGACTGGTATCCGCAGCAAAAAATATGTTTCGATGTGTGGAAAGAGCCGGCTATCAGGTAGCGGATCTTATTCTTGAACCACTGGCTTCATCATATGCTGTACTGGATCATGAAGAAAAAGAAGCCGGTGTGGTGTTGGTTGATATTGGTGGAGGAACAACCGACGTAGCCGTATTTCAGGAAAACACCATCCGACATACTGCGGTTGTTGCCATCGCCGGACAAAAAGTAACGGACGATATAAGAATTGGTTTGAGTGTTTTGGAAGACCAGGCTGAAAAGCTGAAAAGGGAGCACGGACTGGCATACGTAGAGCTCATCAATGAGGATGAAATTATAACCGTACCCGGGATTGCCGGAAGGCCGCCAAAAGAAATCAAAAAGAGCATTCTTTCAAAGATTATTCAGGCCAGAGTAGAGGAGATTCTGGAAATTGTCGCAATTGAAGTGAAAAGAAGCGGGTATGCAGGAGAAATGAGTGCCGGTGTGGTTTTAACCGGAGGAGGCTCATTGCTTGAAGGTATTTGTCCGCTTGCCAATGATATCCTCGGAATGGATGCCAAAGTTGGGATGCCGCGCGGTCTGACCGGAGGACTTGTCAATGAAGTGAAGAATCCGATGTATGCTACCGGTGTCGGCCTGGTATTACATGCATTGCATAACCGACAGGAGTCCGGTGGCCAGGTAATGCTTCCTTCTTCAACTCAAGGATCCAGTGTGGAAAAGGTAATGACGCGTATTGCCGCCAGGATGAAAGACTGGTTTAAAGAACTTTAAGTAGATAACAATAGCAATCAAAAAAAACAGGAGACGACTATGTCTAACCTTATAAATTCAAGATTTAGCTTTGACGAGAAAAGTCAGGAAAATGCCAAAATCAAAGTGATTGGCATTGGTGGTGGTGGAGGAAATGCAATTAATAACATGATTGCAAAAGGCCTCAGTAATGTCGAGTATGTTGCACTGAATACAGATGCGCAGGCGCTTCGCCAAAATCAGGCCGATCTGGGAATCCAGGTGGGGAAAAACCTGACAAGTGGATTGGGAGCAGGTGCCCGGCCAGAAATTGGACGGGAAGCAGTAGAAGAAAATCGCCATGAGATCGAGGAGGCCATTGAGGGCGCAGATATGGTATTTGTTACGGCCGGAATGGGAGGCGGAACAGGTACCGGTGGTGCTCCCGTGATTTCTGCGATTGCAAAACGTAAAGGAATCCTGACCGTGGGTATTGTTACCATGCCGTTTGTTTGTGAAGGGCGTATCCGCATGAAATATGCCGTTGAAGGGATCAATGAGCTTAAGAAGAACTGTGACACGGTCATCGTTATCCCCAATGAACGGTTACTGGATATTTGCAGTGAAGATACCAGTCTCACCGAGGCCTTTGAATTGGCCAATGAAGTACTCTACAATGCTACACGGGGTATTTCTGATCTCATTCTGATGCCGGGGTTGATCAACCTTGATTTTGCAGATGTGCGAACAACGATGCTGGACGGAGGGGCTGCTATTATGGGTTCCGCTTCGTCTACCGGATCGGATCGTGCGGAAATTGCAGCGCGAGAAGCCATCAGTTCACCGCTTTTGGATGGGGTGAGCATACGTGGGGCTCGAAATGTGCTTGTGAATATATCTGCCGGCTCATCTTTAGGTATGCGGGAAGTAACCACGGCGACAGGAATCATCCAGCAGGAGGCCGGTGATGATGCTGAAATCATTCTCGGAACAGTTCTGGACCAGGAGTTTGGTGAGGAACTTAGAATAACGGTAATTGCTACCGGTTTTGATGCTGCCGATCAGGAACAGGCTCCGCCTGTCCAGGAGAATAAGCAGGAAGAACAAAAAGCAGTGGCTCCAAAAGATACAAGTCAAAAAATTCCTGTCAGTCTGCCTTTGGCCGATGAATTGACAAGCCGGATGAAGCGCCCGGAGGATCGAAGTGATTATTATAAGGGCGAAAAGAACCTTAAGTATCTGGACTCTCCTGCAATTAACCGCAGAAGCGGGATGAAACAGGTTCCCCTGGATGAGGATACAGATGAGGGGGAACAAAAACAGGTTTCAAAGCCATCCGGCAAAGAAAGCCGGCTATTGAACGATCGTGATGAACGCATCGATAAAAGCAATACCGAACAGCCGGCATTTCTCCGGAAAATAATGGATTGATTTTTTGATTGCTAATAAGGGTTGTTCTGTGACAGGGGCAACCCTTCTTTTTTGGATTATATATCACTGGAGAGCACATGCGTGCACATTACTTTCAACATGTTTCGTTCGAAGGGCCTGGCAGCATTGAGCCGTGGATGAAATCACAGGGGTACGAGCTGACCTGCACGCGTTTTTTTGAGTCTGCTGAATTGCCAAATCCCGATAGCATAGATTTTCTTGTAATAATGGGTGGTCCGATGAGTGTGAATGATGAAAGCCGGTTTCCCTGGCTTTCTATAGAAAAGGAGTTTGTTCGCACATTCATTGATTCAGGTAAACCCTTGTTGGGGATATGTCTGGGCGCTCAAATTATTGCAAGCACAATGGGAGCCAAGGTCTATCCAAACCCCTTAAAGGAAATCGGATGGTTTCCCATTCAAGCTGTTACCCCTCAAGACGATTCCGCCTTCCGGTTTAGTCCTTCAGAAACCGTGTTTCATTGGCATGGAGAGACGTTTGATCTGCCATCGGATGCGATACATCTGGCAAGAAGTGAAGGGTGTGAAAACCAGGCTTTCCAGATTGGGAAAAGGGTGATGGGTTTACAGTTTCACCTTGAAACAACCCCTGAATCAGCCAGAGAGATTGTCACCCATTGCCGGGACGAGTTAATACCATCAAGATACGTTCAAACCGAGGACGAAATATTATCCGCCCACACAAGCCGCTACACGTCAATAAACGAACAGATGAGCAACATCCTGTCCTATCTGAAGAATGGCGCTTAGTATTTTGGAAGATTGTAAATCGAAATATCAGGTCATATCACGTAGGTAAGATCTCAAATTTTATGAATTGATTTTAGCCAGTAAATTAGGGCTTCTCTTTTATTCGAATTTGATAGCAAGCACATATCATTGCAAGTTGATTTCGATTCAAGGCAATAAATTACATATCTATTCATCAGGCTAGTGAAGGAGGGCTTTGGATCAACTATCTAAGAGTTTTTGTCTTTAGCCAAAAAAATACATCATTTCTCAAGTCTTAAATAGGGTATCTACTCGATTTAAATCATTTACTTTCATTATAAAGTGGTTCGGTTTCAAAGAAAAACATCGAGCTTTTTGCTATCCCTTGTAGGTACCTATTCGAATTTTTAGGTGCATATCTGTGATTTTTTACATCCTAGGTTAAATTTCGCTTTCACTGTATGTATAAGTGCAGTGAAGTGGGATAAGTTATTCATGAAATTGAATAGTTGACATAATTCATCTATTTAATTTCATGAATAACAATCCAAACTAAATCACAAAGATATGAAAAAGATAAAT
>JASCXY010000075.1 GCA_030012235.1 Balneolaceae bacterium ANBcel3
GGACTTCTCTTACACAACCCGAGCCGAACGTCATCTGGAAGGACTGGTACAATCCCTTGATGCCTCTTTATTGGAAGATTCCGGTGAACAAATTGAGGCGGTCTATAAACTGATTGAACAGAAAAAAGAGAAAGAGAAGCAACAAAATGAAGAGTATATTTACCGGGAACTGTATTTGGAGCTTGTTTCCCGGTTTGACGGATATTCCGGCCGGATGAAAGCTTTTCTTGAAAACGACGAATTTGTTCACACGGCACGGTTATTAATGGAAGACACCGATGAGTTTTCCACCATTTTTCATCCATAGCCTGTTTTGTATAAAGCTGATTTACATATTCATACCCAAGCATCAGACGGAAAGCTTTCTCCGCCTCAGGTCGTAGATGAAGCGTTAAGCCGGGGTATTGATGTGATAGCCATTACGGATCATGATACCATTACCGGAGTATCCATCGCGCGCAAACATGCCAAAGGCACAGGTCTTCAGGTCATACAGGGTGTGGAAATAAGTACATTATTCAATGGCCGTGAATGCCATTTGCTTGCCTATGCGTTTGAAGACGATGAGGTTATAAGTAAGCTGCTTGGCGACCAGAAAAAAAGACGAATTATGCGCGCCAGGGAAATAATAAAGAACCTCAACAAAATGGGCTTTGATATCACATGGGATGATGTCATTGGAGAAGCCGGGCTGAGTTCGGTCGGCCGGCCGCACATTGCCAGAGTTTTGATTAAAAAAGGATATGCCGCCGATATCCAGGAGGCCTTTTTTCGGTATCTTGGCAATCAATCCAGCGCCTATCACAAAATAGATTATCCGTTGACCGAAGAGGCTATCTCATATGTACATCAGGCGGGAGGTTTTGCTGTGCTGGCTCATCCAGGGAATCACTATACCTATATTGACCTTAAAAACATGATGGATGCCGGATTGGATGGAATAGAGTGCTATCACCCATCACATAATTCATCCCATCAAAAAAAATATCTGGAGTATTGTGAAAACTATGGGCTAATGATTACCGGTGGATCTGATTTTCACGGCAAGCCTTCAGATTATTACCATCTGGGTGTAATCCACTGTAAAATAGACCCGGAACATCCTTTTTTACAAAAACAAGGCGCTGAAGTTATATCTAACGCCTAAAAATTGAAACGGTATGCAAATAAATAAGATAGAGGGTACATTCGACGTTAAAGAAGCCAGGATCGGAATTGTCATTTCCCGGTGGAACAGTTTTATAACAGAGCGCCTTCTTGAGGGTGCCGTAGATATTTTAAAACGCCATGGGGTTGATGAAACCGCTATAGATGCCGTATATTGTCCCGGTTCCTTTGAGATTCCGCTGGTAACGGCTAAACTGGCTGAAAAGGGGACCTATGACGCGGTCATCTGCCTGGGGGTAGTTATACGCGGGGCAACGCCTCACTTTGACTATGTGGCCGGTACCGCCTCCCGGGGTATTTCTGATGTAATGCTGAAATATAATATTCCAATTGGCTTTGGCCTGCTTACTACCGACTCCATTGAACAGGCCGTCGAGCGGGCTGGTACAAAAGCCGGAAACAAAGGTGCCGAAGCAGCTTTAACAGTACTTGAAATGATTTCTCTGAACAGGGCTATCAGCTCGTAGAGTAACTTATAATAAAAAAGTCGTATCCGGGCAGTAATTCTGTCCGGGGAGATATCTACAAAAAGATCTTAAAAAAGGGTATAGCAGGCTTTCAATCATACGTTTACTTATGTCCACCGAAGAACGGGAACAACAACGTTATTTACAAGATCGCGGAGAAATCCCAACCCATATAGCCGTAATTATGGATGGCAATGGCCGATGGGCCAAGAGCCGGGGTAATCCTAGGATATTCGGACACAAAGCCGGAGTGGACTCGGTTCGGGATATTACCGAAGCTTGTGCCGAGGTTGGAGTCCGGCATCTTACTTTATATGCCTTCTCAACTGAAAATTGGGGGCGTCCGAAAGGAGAAGTCAGTGCTCTGATGAAGCTATTGGTTCAATCTCTGAGAAGTGAAACCAATAAACTACATGAGAATAATATTCGACTGTCAACCATTGGCGATATCTACCGGCTTCCTCCATCTTGCAGAAAAGAACTGGAATATGCCATAGAACGAACCTCTGAAAATAGCCGGATGGAACTTTGTCTCGCTTTGAGTTATTCTGGTCGCTGGGATATCCGGCAGGCCGTTAAAATGTTGGCTGAAAAAACTCAAAAGGGTGAAATTGCTCCCGACGAAATAGACGATGAGGTAATTTCACACCATCTTTCAACCTCCGCACTACCGGATCCGGATCTGATTATCCGTACCAGTGGTGAATTTCGAATGAGTAACTTCTTGTTATGGCAGGCCGCCTATTCTGAACTCTATATCACGGAAACGTTCTGGCCGGACTTTAGGAGAAAGGAGTTGTACCACGCTATTGAATCCTACCAGGATAGAGACAGGCGTTTTGGCAAAGTCGCAGTTTCTAAAGCCCAAAAAGAACCAACCATTATTTAATTAGAAGCTCATTCTTATTCCTTTTTTTATTACGTAATAAAGATTTAAAACAGACGTTGACTAACTGTGTTTTTACCATTGAAAAAAATATCAACCTTACTTCTTCTCATTTTTGCCGTTACTGGATCGGTTAATGTAGCTCACGCTCAATTTTTACCTTCAGCCGGTGAGGATACCCAGTTTCGTCCCCAAAACCCGATGGAACAAACACCAAGACTCTATGAAGTTCTTGAGATACGGGCTTCAGGGTACCAGTTCTATACAGAAACGTTTATTATTGCAACTTCAAATCTTAGAGAAGGTGCAAATATTCGTATTCCCGGAGAAGAAATCCCCCAGGCACTCCGAAGTCTTCATAACACCGGTTTGTTTGCGGATGTAAAAATATTCAAGGAGTTTGTGGGTACCGATGGTGTAAATCTTGAAATTCAGGTTACCGAACAACCACGACTCCAGGATTTTACCATCGAAGGAACGCGAAGATCACATCGAAGGGATCTTAGAGATAAGATTCCGCTTTCCCGGGGGTTTGCACTGACCGATGCCGCCAAGAATCAGGCGCTTCAGACCATAAAAAGATATTATGAAGAGCGGGGGTATCAGGATACTCAGGTAGAAGTTGAGGTTACAGACACCGATACATTACGAAACAGAGTGTCACTTGCCTTTCATATAGACCGTGGTGATCGTCCGCAGATTCGAGAGATCGTATTTGAAGGAAATGACTCGTTCAGTGACCGAAGGCTTAGAAGCAATTTGGGTGATATAAAGAGAAACACCTGGTGGCGGCTCAGCAAGCAAACATACAATCGCGATGATTTTAATGAAGCCAAACAAGAGCTTCTTGCGTTTTACAGGGAAAACGGGTTTATGGATGCCCGGGTCATGGATGATTCCGTGTATGTGTATGAGCGAAGACGTGGAAAACAAGCCATAGGAGTGTATTTTCATATTGATGAAGGGCCGCAATATCATCTTAGAAATATCGTGTGGGATGGTAATACCGTTTATACCGATGATCAGCTCAGCAGTGCCCTGGGTATGCGCAAAGGGGATGTTTTCAACGAAGCAAAATTTGAAGAAAATCTCCGTATGAACAAGGACAATACGGATGTAACCAGTTTGTATAACGATGTCGGTTACCTGTTTTTTAATGTGCAGCCTGAGTTCAAAACCATACCAGGCGACTCATTAGACGTGACGCTCTTTATTGTAGAAGATGAAATCGCTACTGTTCGTAAAGTAGAGTTTTCCGGGAATGTAAAAACACACGATAATGTCGTCCGCAGAAATTTGCGGAACCTCCCTGGAGCGCGTTACAGCCGATCAGCAATTATCCGATCCATTCGGGAACTGGCGCAGCTGGGCTATTTTAACCCCGAGGCTATTCAACCGGACCTGGATGTCGACTATGAGGATAAAACCGTTGATATTTACTATTTACTGGACGAAACCATGGGAACCGATAACTTCGAGTTCTCCGGCGGATATGGCGGACGTCAGTTTGGGCTTATCTTGTCTGCTCGTGTAAATTTCAACAACTTTTCTGCCCGCAATATTTTCAATTCGCAAGCCTGGAGGCCACTTCCAAGCGGTGACGGACAACGTTTGTCTCTCGGAGTTCAGTTTACAGGAAGAGGGTATCAGAATTTTAGTTTTGGATTTCAGGAGCCCTGGTTCCGCGGCCGGCCCAACTCTCTTGGGGTAAACTTATCTTACAGCCTCTTCTCAGGCCGAAGCTCGTTTTACTATACTGCGGGTCAGGGTAGACAAGAGATGTTTTCCGGTGCGGTTTCTTATGGAAGACGCCTGAACTGGCCGGATGACTATTTTGTGCATATCTCCCGAATTCGGTATCAGTATTACAATGTGGATCGATTTGTATATTTGCTCGGTGGTAAAGCCAATATCCTGTCGTTTGAGCAGGAAATCCAACGTAATTCAGTTGATAATCCCATTCTTCCCCGAGCCGGATCACGTTTCTCGATCAAGTTTGAGGCAGCACCGCCTATGCCCGGTTTCTCTCAGTATTTTAAAGCCGGGATGTCTTATCAATTCCATATGCCTGTGGTCGGAAAGTTTGTAGCTACCTATGGAGCTGAATTTGGTTATATGAGCTGGTTTGGAAGTTCCGATCGAAGCCAGTTTAACCGATATTTTCTTGGCGGTACGCCTCTTCAACAGCAACAGACATTTACCCGGGAAAACATTGATATGCGAGGGTACCCTGGAGGATATTCCGGCTCTATTACTCCCATTGTAGATGGAGATGAGGTGGGTGGAACCGTGTATAATAAATATTTTGCTGAGCTTCGTTATCCGCTGATTTCTACTGAACAGGTGCAGCTTATACCATATTTATTTACAGAAGCCGGGAATTCATACCTGAACTATAAGGAATACGATCCGTTCAATGTGAAACGCTCCCTTGGTTTTGGCGCCCGGGTGTTCATGCCGATCCTTGGACTCATAGATCTTAGCTACGGGTATCGTCTGGACGGTTTGGATGCACCGGGAGTGGATGCCGGTGAATGGCAGTTTTTATTTAATATCGGAGCTCCTTTTTAAACATGAAGAGATCGCCAGCATATCTGATACTGATTCTTCTGGCCGGACTGCTGCCGGCTGAAACATGGGCTCAACAGCGAATTGCCTATATTGATTCCGATTTCATTATGGATGAAATGCCGGAATATTCGGGTATACTTCAAAGGCTGGAAACCATCGTGGACAACTGGAAAGAAGAAATCGATGAACTTCAATCCGAGATAGAACAGATGAAAAGCCGGTTTGAAGCCCGTGAATTATTGATGACCCCGGAGGTTCGCCGACAACGGGAGCTTGAAATTGATCAAAAAATACGGGAAAGGGAACAATTGATTGATCGACGGTTCGGTCCTGACGGGGATTATTTCAGACAGCAGCAAACCTTGCTTGAACCTTTACAGCAACGAATTCTGGATGCGGTTGTGAGTGTGGCAGAAAGAGAAAACTATGATCACGTATTTGACAGGGCGGGTGATTATCTTTTTCTTTATTCAAGGCAACGCTGGAATATCAGCCGGGATGTCCTTGAGGAAATGGGCATTTTTATTGAAGATGACCGCAGATAAAAAGTGAAGCGAGTACTTTTAATAAAGATTTGGCCGTACGAATAATTTGTGTAATCGATGCGTTATCTATGTAGGGTCTCAGGCCTGCATGAATACCCTCTTTTATCTCTCACAAAATATTGTATCAACATGGAGAAAAACCGTATCTTAAGTCAATTTTAACGATTTCTACTAATTATATTGATATGAAGCATTTTTCTACTACGATTCTGTTCTTACTGATTCTGTCTGTGTCAGTAACAGCGCAAACCAGGGTCGGCTTTATGAATCCTCAGACAGTTTTAGATCATTTGCCGGAAAAAGAAGCCATTGAGCGGCAATTGAATCGTTTTCTTGATCAAAGGGAAGCCGAGTTCCAGGAAAAAGCCATGGAATATCAAAATGCCCTTGCAACGTTGCAGCAGGAAGCACAAAATCTCTCTGATTCAGAGCGCAGACGACGACAACAGGATATGCAGCGCAAGGAACAGGAGTTGCAACAGTTTCAGTTCAGGGTGGAGCAGGAGCTTGAGCAAAGGCAAGCAGAACTTTTAGGGCCTGTTTTGCAGGAAATGAATAATATTATTGAAGAACTGGCTCTGGAACTCAACCTGGACTATGTGCTGAATGAAGCTACCGCTGAAGGTGAAATGTTTTTGCTTTTTGTCGCTGCAGAAAGCCGTGAAGAATTGGACCTTACCGACAAGGTCATTGCCAGAATGTTAAATTAATTTTATAACAATACAGATATCCAAATTATGAAAAACGCATCTTTATTTATTGGATTTTTACTTCTCTTCAGCCTCTTTGTACAGGTTGATAAAGCTTCCGCTCAAAGTGATCTGAGAATCGGATATGTCGATCCTCAGGTAATTATGAGAAGTATGCCGGAAATGGCCGCTATTGAACGACGTTTGCAAAACTTTATCGATCGGAAGCGTCAGGAATTTGCCGAAAAAGAATCTACCTTCAGGCAGCGTGTTGAAGAATACCAGCAACGAGCTGCAATTATCTCTGAAGAAGCTCAGAGAAGAGAGGAAGAACGACTGGCAGAGCTGAGTCTTGAACTGCAGGAGTTTCAGCAAAACTTCCAGCAGGAAATTCAGGAACGCCAAATTACACTTTTGGAGCCTCTGTTGGATAAAATTCAGGGTGCTATTGATGAGGTAGCTTCTGAGCGAAATCTAACGTACGTCCTTAACACCATGACCAATAATGGCGATTTCATTATTCTTTATGCGTCAGAACAGGCTCAGAGAGACTATGATATTACCAACGCCGTTATGGAGCGTCTGGATCTGATGTAAGATTCTGACCATTCTGTTTTTCTTTAATGCTAACTATTTGAAAAGCGCATATGTTGGATGGGTATGCGTATGAATCCGGGCTTTGGAGCGAGGGCTTTCAGCGAGTTATGGGGCTCGATGAAGTCGGCAGAGGATGTCTGGCCGGCCCGGTTGTAGCTGCCGGTGTGATCCTGAAACCAGGTATTCGGCTGGATGGAATCGCGGATAGTAAAAAATTATCTGCCCCGGCTCGCAGTAGAATGGAAGCAGCCATCAAAGAGAATGCCTTGTACTGGGTAGTTTGTTCGTGCTCAAACGAAGAAATCGACCGTATAAACATTTTGAAAGCATCGCTTCTGGCTATGAAGCGGTGCATTGAATCCGATCAAGCTATTCCTGATTATCTTCTCGTGGACGGAAATAAAGAAGTGGATGTCCTCTTGCCTCAGACGGTCCTTGTCAGTGGAGACCAAAAAAGTGTAAGTATTGGTGCGGCATCTATATTGGCCAAAGTGGAAAGAGACCGGATCATGAAAACCTGGCACAATTCATATCCCGAGTTTGGATGGGATAAAAACGTCGGATATCCTACTAAAGTACATTATTCCGCTTTAGCTCAGTACGGTGTGACCCCCTTGCATCGTACATCGTTTCGCCTCGGGACTACGAAAGAGTATGTAAGTGAAATGAATGTAAGAGAAGACAAACGGAAGGCTGATTTGTCTTCTTAATGGTTTTAATAAAAAGGACTTTAACTGTGCAGCCTGAAATTCCGTTTATTAAAGTCCAGGTTGAGGCAGATGGCAATCATTAACGTATAAGATATAAATGCAGAGCCGCCGTAACTCACAAAGGGCAGAGGGAGCCCGATTACGGGAAGTAGTCCCATGCCGCTGCCGAGGTTAATTACCAGGTGCACCAACAGAATGGCTGTGACTCCGATCATGACAAGCTGGGCAAAAGGATGTTTATGCTCTTCTGAGTTTCGGAGAAGACGCAAAAGTAGAACAAGGAATACGATCAACAGTCCTCCGGCACCAAAGAAACCAAACTCTTCCGCAATTACTGGAAAAATAAAATCCGTCCATTGTTCCGGAAGGAAACGTAACTGTGTTTGTGTTCCCTCTAAAAAACCTTTTCCCCATAATCCTCCGGATCCAATGGCTGTCTTGGATTGGAGTACATTCCAGCCAGCTCCCTGAGGATCCAGGGCTGGATTCACAAATGCTTCAATACGTGCCTGTTGGTGAGGTTTTAAGACGTGGTTTATGGCCACCTGAACTCCAATCATCACCAGAATTCCAACGATTACCGTTGATGTCGTGAGCCATAGGCGCTTTTGAATAATAAATACTCCAATGGCGAGAAGAATAGTAAACAGAACTCCCAGCTTCCAGTTTATGACAGAAAAATAAGCGATTATTGCAGGGGATATCAAAAAGAGAGAGATTCCATAAGGCAGGCCTGACCAAAAAAGCATCACCGGTATGATGGCCAAAAGGACAAGAGCTGTTCCGGTATCGTTTTGAAGGATGATGATAAAGCTTGGAATAAGCATCAGTATGACCGCTACAACGGCAGACCCAATGTGTTCTGTTGATATATCGCGCCTGCTGGTAAGGTAATTGGCAACGACAAGAATGGTTGCCAGTTTAAGTAATTCACTAATCTGAATACGAACGCTTCCAATAACCAGCCAGCGGCGTGCACCACCCGCTTCTATACCCCAAAAAACAGTTGCAATAGCCAGGAGAATACAGATAAAATAAAATAGATAAGAGAGTTGCTGAAAAACTCTGGGCTGGACGAACTGAACGGATATAAGAGCAACCGCAGAAAGGCCGATCCAGATAAGTTGGTTATTGAAATTGTTCTGAATATAGGCCGGAAGAAATTGAGAAACAGGGCCAAGAGTCGCACTGTAGATGGCAATCAGGCCTGCCACAGACAACAATATCCAACATAAAACAACGAGCCAGTCAAAGTGTTTGTACCATTCCATCAAAGAGCCTCCTCCTGATCTACATTATCCCGGCTTTCTCTGGGTTCGAAGTTCAGAACATAATCATAGACCCAGTTTCTTTGAATGGAGCCATGAAAATATTGCTCCATCAGAAGGCCGGCAATGGGCGCAGCAGAAATAGAGCCGTATCCGGCATTTTCAACCAGGACCGCAATGGCAATTTCTGGCTTTTCTGCAGGTGCATAAGCGACAAACCAACCGTGATTATTGCCATGCGGATTTTGAGCAGTTCCTGTTTTCCCGGCAACTTCAACCCCCGGGATGTCTGCATAAAACCGGCCCGAGCCTTCTTTAACGGCCAGGATCATTCCTTCTTTTATCATTTCCATATGCTCCGGATTGATCCAGGATATATACTCAGCCTCCGGTTGTGTGATTCTTGTGGTTCCGTCGGCAGTAACAATGCGGTCAACAATATGGGGACGGACACGGTATCCATCATTGGCAATTGCCGAGGTCATCACCGCAAGTTGGAGCGGAGAGGCTGAAAAAGTCCCCTGTCCAACACCAACACTTATCAAGTCACCTATTCCCCACTGCCGGAACCCAAAATGTGTATTATAATAACTGCTATCCGGAACAATCCCGCGCCTTTCATGTGGGAGGTCAATCTCATTCATTTGTCCCAGTCCAAAAGAACGGGTCATTGTACTCCATGTATTTAACCCCGACCGATTCATCATCTGATGCATCAGAGAAAAAAAGTACGTATTGCAGGAGTTTTGTATAGCTTCAGCTAAATTCTGTCTTCCATGTTCACGTGTGCATCGGTAGAAACGGCCGAGTGTAAAACCGCCCCGGCAGGTAATTTCTGTTTCAGGAGTAATAATGCCCATTTCAAGGCCAAGTAAGCCCATTAAAGGTTTTACTGTGGAGCCCGGAGGCTGCATGGTGGAGATAGCCCGGTTAAAAAGAGGATTGGACGTGTCAGCCTGCAAAGAAAGCCAATACTCCATATCAATTCTTCCAGAGAGTTGGCTAACATCAAAAGTCGGTGAACTGACGAGAGACATCACCGCACCGCTGTTAGGGTCCATGACAACCAGCCCTCCGGTTTTTCCTTCCATAAGCTCAACGGCAAGCCTTTGTAAATCCGGATCGATGTGTGTATAGATATCAGACCCTTTGACAGGCGGCATAGTAAGCTGTTCATCTTCAAAGAGGCCAACGGTTTGCCCCAGGGCATTAACCCGAAGATAGCGGGCACCCAGCTTACCTCTAAGGTCTTCTTCATAGATGAATTCCAGGCCGCTTCGTCCTGCTTTATCTCCTAATTGATAGCGGGCTGAGCTGGTATATTCCTGGCGAGTGACTTCACTCAGATATCCGAAAATGTGGGATGCATTAACTTCTGAAGGGTAATGTCTTTTAGATTCGACATGATAACTTATTCCCGGCAGTTTCCATATATTTTCCTGAATTTCGGAAAAGTGTTTAAAGCTGATATCTGTTACAAGACGGGAGGGCCGGTGCCAGGAGTATCTTCTTGCAGCCAGTATCCTTTCTTCTATAAATGCAGGTTCGACTTCCAGTAATGTTGCCAGCAAAGGAATGGTTTCAGGATCAACATTTGCTGGTGTTACGGTAATCGTGAAAATGGGTTGATTATCAACCAGTAGTCTTCCGGAGCGATCATAAATGAGACCGCGTGCAGGACTTACAGATTCCTGCCGGATGTGGTTGGCAAAACTGATAGGCCCATAGGTTTCATATTCCATTACCTGAAGTTGAAAAAGGCGTAACAAAAGAATTAAGACAACCGAAACAACGGTTACCTGCATGATCCGGATGGATACGATGGTTCTTTTATTTTGCTTTTGTTTAAGCATGGATAATAATGCCCGAAATGGTAAATCAATTCAATACAGGTAGTAATCAGGTATCACGCAAAATATAGATTATGCTTCCGATGATGGCGGTCAGAAAACTGCATCCGATCAGGTATTCAAGAAACATATGTTCTGCCTGATAAACCTGAGTAAATAACGAAGAGAGAAGAAAAATAAGGTGATGAATGAAAGAAATTGCGAAAATAAGTAAAAAAACCTGTGAAAAAACAAGTTTTGTTTCTTCTATTCGTGGGGTAAACCGATAAACCAGCCATGTAGTTGCTGTTTTTGCCATCAGATGCAATCCCCACAAATCCATAAAAAAATCAAACAGCAGGCCGGTAAAAGCCGCAAAAACCAGAGCCGTCGTCCTTTTTTGGGTTGAAATGACCCAGATTAGCAATACCAGGGGCAGGTCTGGCCGTATTTCTCCAAAGCTGAGATGGTTAAAAATCAGCACTTGCAGAAGGACACCGGACAGGCCAAGAATCCCATATATCAGTTGCTCTTTCCTGGTCATTGAAATAAATCCTCAAATTGCAGCAGAAGATGATCTATCTCTTCTTCGGGTTCATACATAACAACAAAAGCTTCCGCCACCTGATGAAGTGATACAAAGGGGCGGATAAAAATTTGCTGGGTATCTCTTCCTTCTTCAATTTCAACATCGGTAACGACACCAATTGGTATTCGGGGAGGGAACTGGTTGCTTAAACCGGAAGTTTCAACGATGGCTCCAACAGGTACATGAATGGTTTGTGGTACATAACTCATGACCAGTTCGCTGGATCGATCCATGCTCCAGGAAACAATACCGTAAGCTCTGCTTCCCTGAATACGGGCACTGGCCCTGAACAAAGCATTAAAAAAAGGCAAGACCTGCGCATGTCCGGGAGTTGTCAGAATAACCTGTCCAATGAGTCCGTCAGAGGTTATTAACGCCATTCCCGGTTTAACTTCATTATCACTGCCACGGTTAATGGTCAAAGAATTATTGAAACCGGTCAGGTTTTTTGCAACGATTTGAGTTGGGATGACATCATGATCCAGGGTATCTCTTAAACCGATTAGTTCTCTGAGAGCCCGGTTTTCTTCCCGAAGTGACCGCAGGCGGTTAAGCTCATCCTGAAGCAGAATATTTTGATGCCCGAGTTGTTCGTTGGTTTGTAAAGCCGTTCGGTACACTCGAATCTGTGACAGAGGATACTCCAGGTAACTTAA
>JASCXY010000076.1 GCA_030012235.1 Balneolaceae bacterium ANBcel3
CAGATGCCATTATGGAAGCAGCTATCGCAGGAATTGAAGTGATCGTTTGTATTACAGAAGGAATCCCGGTTAAAGATATGATTATCGCCAGAGAAGTCGTGCAGCGCCATAACGCGGTTCTGATTGGCCCGAACTGCCCGGGAGTCATTACGCCGGGCGAAGCAAAAGTAGGAATCATGCCCGCTAATGTCTTTACCCCCGGCCCGGTAGGCCTGATATCACGCTCCGGAACCCTCACCTATGAAGCCGTAGATCAGCTGACAAAAGCAGGCATTGGACAAAGCACCGCTATTGGTATCGGTGGTGATCCGGTGATCGGAACCAAGCATAAAGATGCCGTAGCCCTTTTTGAAGCCGATCCGGATACAGAAGCTATTGTTCTGATCGGTGAAATTGGCGGAACCGATGAAGAAGATGCCGCTGCATGGATTCAGGAGAATGTGTCCAAGCCGGTTGTTTCATTTATAGCCGGGCGAACGGCACCACCGGGTCGCAGAATGGGCCATGCAGGTGCTATTGTTTCCGGGGGAAAAGGAACCGCCGGCGAAAAAATCAAAGCGCTTCAAAACGCCGGTATCACCGTATGTGAAAGTCCGGCCTTGATCGGCGAAACCGTAAAAAAAGTCCTTTCCTGATCGGCAAAGCAGTATTCGCTGTACATTGATCATCGAAATAGGTTATACGTTGACGATCATGGCTTTATGAAGGTGTCTCGTTTTTCCATAACACTATATGTGTCCCTTCCGGTATTGATATCGGTAAGTTCCATTGTGATGATCGCCCAGTTTGTCTTTTTTACCCAGGGCCAATACGTAGAAGACGGGCGATATGCCGATGCACTAAAAATGATCGAATACGTTGTTTATTGTGGAGAAAGAGCCTATTTGCTTTCTGATTCCTCGCCTCTGCTTCCATCTCTGTATACTACTCTTTACTCCGTTGCCGGGCTTGCTGACACCTCTTCCTTTATTTTGGTTGCCGGCTCCATTAACTTTTTGTTTATTCTGGCGGGTTTTGGAATCATCTATTTACTATCTCTGCGTGAACGCCGGTTTCACGCCCTGGAAATAGCATTGATTCCGGTTTTGATTTTTTTGCTTCCGGCTTTTTGGCAGGGAATTTTTCTTCCCGTGGGTGACGCCTTTCTCTTTTTTCTATGTGCTCTGGTTCTATACAGCCTGTTAGAAAAAAAACTCCTTCTTTATATACTCGCATGCGGAACCGGCCTTTGGATTTCCGCCTGGTTTCTTCCTGTACTTCTGCTTCCTTTACTGATCTCTTATCTTCGCACATCCCGCTGGCCTGCTATTTACGTTGCAATGCTTCTTCTTTTTGTGGGGCACATTTTGGCCTCACATCTTATATCTCTGAACAGCACAAACGCCCTGTATTACCCCGGAACATGGTTGCCTGGCTCCTTTGAATTCTCCCTGCTCTCTTTGCCCATCCTTTTTTTAGCCTCTTTTATCCCGGTTTTATTTTACATTATCTACCGGTGGATCACCTTTGACCAGATGCAGCCTGTCCTGGCTGTATCGGTCTGGTTTACCCTGCTGTTTATCTTTACTTCGCTGATAGTTGGAGAGCCGGCGAATCGGATCATTTTCATATTCATGCCTCTTCTTCCGCTTTTGGCCTACCAAAAGGGAACTTTTGAGCCGGGGCTCTCTTCTCTTCACCAGGAAACAGAAAATACTTTGCCTGATAATTATGAACGCATACCACCTTCAGTGACCCGTCCGTAAATCTGAAAAGATTGGTTTTTATCTTTGTGTATTTATGATAAAAAGCACCATATTTAGCAGGTAAAGATGCACCCATATTTATACATGATCACTATGGATTTAAAGCTTACCTCTCAACACTTTTTGGTAACCGGATGTTCATCCGGATTTGGCAAAGCAATTACCACTTCTTTATGCAGGGAAGGAGCCCTTGTAACCGGAGTAGCCCGGCAACAAGATCCGTTATCCCGGCTTCATCAACTTTTTCCGGAGCAGTTTACCCCGGTGCAGGGTGATTTACTTAAAGAAGAAACCCTTGACCGGGTTGTTCAAGTGATTGCTGGTAAAAAACTACATGGACTTGTTTTGAATGCCGGAGGCCCCCCGGCAAAACTTGCATCAGATACCACACCGAAAGACTGGGACGATGCATATAAGCAGGTATTCCGATGGAAAGTGGATCTTGTACTCCGGCTGATCCCCCGTTTTGCTGAAGCCGGGTATGGAAGGATTCTTTTTATCGAGAGCCAATCGGTTAAACAACCCATACCATCGCTTGCACTGAGTACGGCTATGAGGGCCGCTGTTACCGGGTTTGCCAAATCTCTTTCCAGAGATCTTGCACCGGCCGGCGTCACGGTTAATGTAATAGCACCCGGACCGCATAATACGCCGGCCATTGAACGTGTTATTCAGTTTCGCTCCCAGCACACCGGAGAGAATTACGAAGAAGCCAAGCGCAGCATAGAATCTGCCATTCCCGTCGGGCGTTTTGGTACAGCGGATGAGCTTGCCGGACTCGCAACCTGTCTGCTTTCCAGGCATTCCGGATACATAACGGGGCAAAGCATCAGTCACGATGGCGGAAATGTCAGTGGCCTTTTCGGCTGAAAACCCGACAAACCGCTTTTTCAGAAACTAAGGGATCATTGGCAGATAGCAAACCATTTATGGATTCAAACAGAAAATAGAACCCGGTTGCAGCAGATACGAAAACCCAAAGGGTATTTGTAAAACTGTTTCCATAGACCCATAAACTGAAAGCGGACAAGATGATTGCACCTGTAATGGCCGTCAGTATGAAAAGCATCCGAAAAGCTCTTTCTTTTTCAGAAATGATATGAATGCATGAAAATCGGATCATCATATAGTATCTTTCATCGTGATTGTTTTTCTGAACACAAGGTAGCCATAACATTCATTTGCCCACAAATCATTCATTTTTAAACACATAAACAACCATGTCCACCGTCTGGTATCAGCAAACCCTTCAGCTTCAAAGCAAAAGACGCGGCTTCCATCTGATTACCAATGAAATTGAGTCCCGTCTGGAACATCTTTCAGAAATTAATACCGGTTTGGCGCATCTGCATATTCTTCACACAAGTGCCTCTCTGACCATCAATGAGAATGCGGATCCAACGGTCCGGGAAGACATGGAAAACTTTTTCACACGAACGGTGCCCGAAGACACTTCCCTTTATAAGCACACGTACGAAGGTACCGACGACATGACCTCCCATATCAAAGCATCCATTTTGGGTAGTTCTGTTACCGTACCTGTCTCAAAAGGCCGTTTTTTACTTGGAACATGGCAGGGAATCTATCTTTGTGAACACAGAAACTATAGCCACCGTCGTTCGATTGTCGTCACTCTTCACGGTACTCGCCAAGCTTAGTTAAAAATTCTTTATTAGTCTTAAAAAATACATAAAGGGCTGTTTTTTAATATGGATTTTATTTAGATTAAGTCTTAATATATAGCATAGTGTTATTTCACCTTTATTCCAGCTTGAACCTATTAACAGCCTGAGCGTTGACACTTCTTGACCTTGAAACCAAACAAAGCGGACGCGTCGTATCTATTGAAGGTGGACGTGCTCTTTCGCATCGACTCGACAGCCTCGGCATCAGGGAAGGTGTTTCCATATCAAAAATCGGATCTCAATTCTTTCGCGGCCCTGTTATCGTATCCGTAAACGGGCATCACACGGCATTGGGATGGGGTATTGCTTCCAGGGTGAATGTTTCTGTTTCAGATACCAATAAACAAACTCTCTGAATTCCTGAGGAAGGTTTTAAATGCGTATCTTATTAACAGGCAATCCAAATGTTGGTAAAAGCGCACTTTTCTCAAGGCTGACCGGAACGCATGTAGTCGTTTCCAATTACTCCGGAACAACGGTTGAATATACCAAAGGCTCCCTTCTTCTTCCGGATAGTAAAGCAGAAATATTTGATACTCCGGGCACGTTCTCCTTGAATCCATCGAACAAGGCTGAAGAAGTGACACAGCGCATGCTGGATGAAGGCGACCTGATCATTAACGTGGTCGATGCCACCCGGCTTGACCGAAGCCTTTACCTGACTCTTCAGCTGATTGAAGCAGGAAAGCCCATGATCCTCGTTTTGAATATGTGGGATGAGGCCCTCAAAGAAAACCATACGCTTCAGCTGCAGGAACTGGAAAAGCTATTGGGTATTCCCGTAGTAACGACCTGTGCCCTTACCGGCGAGGGAATTCCTGAGTTAAAATCACGCTTGCAGGAAGCCCGTTCCGGCACGTTTACCGGGAAACCCGGAACAACCCTCTGGGAGCAAGTAGAAGAGGTCATCAAAAAGGTTTCAACCTCCCCGAAAAAAGAACATCCCCTCAGTCTTTTTTCTGAATGGTCTGTCCACCCGATCCTCGGTCCTGTCATCGCTTTGTTTGTGCTTTTTCTGAGCTTTGCGTTCGTTGCCCTGTTCGGGGACTGGCTTCATGAAGAAATTCTGGATGAAATGTTTGACACTCTCTGGTTACCAGTGGTTACCGGAATTTCGGATCTAATGGGCAATGGCGGTATCCTGCACGATGTCATTATCGGAAATCTGATTGACGGAGAAATAGACTTTGAAGAATCTTTTGGGCTGTTAACTACCGGGCTTTTTATCCCGATTGCTGTCGTTCTTCCCTTCATATTTACTTTTTATGTCGCTTTGAGCATCCTTGAGGATGTCGGTTATCTTCCACGGTTGGGGGTCGTCATAGACTCCATCATGCATCAACTGGGCCTCCATGGCTTATCTATTGTTCCCTTGATGATTGGGATCGGATGCAATGTTCCGGGGGTAATGGCAGGGCGCGTTCTCGAAACAAAAAAAGAACGTTTTATTGCAGGAACCCTGATTACCATAGCCGTGCCGTGTATGGCACAGCAAGCCATGGTCATCGGCTTGCTTGGGAAAGCCGGAATTACCGGACTCTTTATCGTATATGCAACACTTTTTGTCGTTCTGCTTGTTGTTGGTGCGATTATGAACAAGTTTTTGAGCGGCGAACGCCCCGAAATGCTCATAGACCTTCCGCCTTATCGGCTGCCTTACTGGAAGTCGACGATCAAAAAACTATATATGCGGACCCGTGGATTTATTGTTCATGCCCTGCCCTATGTCTTGTTGGGCGTCCTGATCGTGAATATTTTCTATACGATGGGCATTATTGATGCTATCAGCTCGTTCTTTTCACCGGTCATCACAACGTTATTCGGCCTTCCGGGAGAGGCCGGAGCCGCACTCATTGCAGGTTTTCTGCGAAAAGATGTTGCGGTTGGCATGCTGGCTCCTATGGGGCTGGATCTTTCACAACTGATTGTTGCAAGTGTCGTTCTAATGGTCTATTTCCCGTGTATTGCCACTTTTGTTATTCTTTTCAAAGAACTTGGCTGGCGTGAGTTGTTGCTCTTAACAGGCATTATGCTGCTCATCGTAGTTGTTACCGGAACCGGCCTGAATCTATTGCTTAACGCAATCTCCCTCTGAAACGGTTTCCGCTTCCTTCTTGTTGGAAGGATTGAATATGACCAGATACTGCACCTGTAATTAAAACCCCCATAACAGACAAAATCGTCTTTTTTTATTATTGTTGCCCAATAGACACAAACACATGAAATACATAAAAACCATCTCGTTTGGCTTTCTTTTAACCTTACTTATGATTGTTGATGTTCAATCCCAATCCCTTACTGTTTACTCCGGCCGAAGTAAAGCCCTGGTTGAGCCTTTGATAGAAGAATTTGAACAAGAAACCGGTATACGGATGAATGTTCGTTACGGAAGTTCAACACAACTGGCCGTCGCTCTGATGGAAGAAGGCAGAAGAACCCCTGCCGATGTTTTCTGGGCACAGGATGCAGGAGCTCTTGGTGCCGTTCATCAGGCAGGGTTGCTACAACCACTTCCGCCTTCATCCGTGGCTGACATTCCTTCTGAGTACCGGAATGCCGCCGGTACCTGGGTTGCTACCAGTGGAAGAGCACGGGTTCTTGCCTATTCTTCACACCGCGTGGATAAGGAACGCCTTCCGGAATCGGTATATGATCTGGTACAACCGGAGTGGGCCGGACGAGTCGGATGGGCTCCGGCAAATGGTTCCTTTCAGTCTTTTTTAACCTCCATGAGACTCCTGGACGGCAATGAAAAAACACTGGAATGGCTGGAAAACATGAAAAATAATAACGCAAGAAGTTACATTAACAACTCGGCACTGTTACAAGCCATCTCTGCCGGAGAAATTGACCTGGCGCTTACCAACCACTACTATCTCTACCGGTTTAAGGAGAACAACCCGGACTACCCGGTTGCACAGATCTTTTTTAAAGCCGGAGACCCTGGAAACCTGATAAATGTGGCTGGTTTGGGGATTTTAGCAAGCTCTCAAAAAACAACAGAAGCTGAAGCGTTTATTCATTTTTTACTTAAACCGGAAAATCAGCAATGGGTCGCTGATGAAATCTTTGAATATCCGGTTCATCCTGATATTCGAACATGGTCCTCGGGACGTGAACTGGAACATATTCAAGACCTTGCCCCCTCCGTGGATCTGGATGATTTAAGTAGTCTTGAACAGACTCTCACCCTGCTCCGAAGAGCCGGTTTGTTATGATATAACGATCAAATAAAAGCAGTTTTATCTGTTTCATAAAGAAAGCGTTTGTCTTATCCGCCACATGAATATCAGAAAGAAGGTACATAATCATCCGTTTTTACAGCGTTTAAGAACATCGCTGAACGGAGGTTTACCACCCTGGTATTTTCTATTACCCACTCTTCTGGTAGGCATATCTGTGCTGATACCTCTTGCCTACCTTCTTTTGCGTGCTTTTGAGGCAGACCGTGCTCTATCCGTGGAGCTCGTTTTCAGGCCAAGAAACCTCCTGCTTTTGTACAATACCGTTTTACTGGCTGTAAGCACCCTGATTGTTACTACCCTCCTGGCACTCCCGTTGGCCTGGATTACGAGCCGTACACGTATTCCCGGAAGATCTGTGCTTACTTTGCTTGGGGTCTTGCCTTTAGCCATTCCAGGATATGTAATGGCGTATGCCCTGTTGGGTTTTACCGGGGAAGACGGTACACTTAACTCGGTTTTCGGGATTCATTTACCTCGGCTTAGTGGTTTTACCGGAGCCCTGACAGCCATCAGTTTATATACCTTTCCCTATCTGTATCTCAATTTCCGGTCGGCATTATCGGGCCTGGATCCCTCACTGGAGGAAGTAGCCCGCTCTCTGGGTTGCCGGCCATACGAAACGTTTTTTCGGGTCGTCGTACCTCAGTTAAGGCCAGCCTATTATGCCGGAGCTCTCATCATTTTCCTCTACGTACTCGGTGATTTCGGTGCTGTATCTCTCATGCGCTTTGAAACCTTCAGTTATGCTATATATTTGCAGTATGCGGCATCCTATGACCGTGTATATGCGGCATGGCTTGCACTCATGCTGCTCACTCTCACCTCCTCAGCGCTCATTTTTGAATACAAGCTGTTGCGTGGCCTTTTTTTTCACAGAGCCGGTACCGGAACAGGAAAAAAAACACAGCTAACAGAACTTGGAGCGTGGAAATGGCCGGCTTATTTCTTTGTTACGATTCTTGTACTCGTTTCTATTGTTCTACCAGTGAGCACCATTATATTCTGGATGCTGGATGCCATGCCTCTGGAGCGAACTGACAGCCTTGTGCGCGCTCTGAGGGCCTCGTTTACAGCTTCGGCACCCGCCGCTTTTCTGGCTACGCTCCTTGCCATCCCGCTTGCTTATAACAGCTTGCGTTATCCTTCCCGAATATCACGTGGACTGGAGCGTGTAGCTTATCTGGGCTACGCTACCCCACCCCTTGCCTTTGCCCTTGCTCTGATTTTTTTAACGCTTGGTGCCGTACCCTTTCTTTATCAAACCCTGGCCATTCTGATTATTGCGTATACCCTGCACTTTCTGGCCGAAGCCATTGGCCCTGTTCGCTCTTCGCTCTATCAGGCCTCTCCGAGGTTAGAAGAGGCAGCCCGCTCACTCGGCTATGGCAGGCTGAAAGCTTTTTTTCTAACCACGCTCCCGGTGATGCGAAATGGAATTATTGTATCAGCGGCATTTGTTTTTATGTCAGCCATGAAAGAGCTCCCCATAACTTTTCTTCTGGCACCTGTTGGCTTTGAAACCCTGGCGGTCAATGTATGGAGTTCGACCTCCGAAGCCATGTACAGCCGCGCAGCTCCGTATGCATTTGTTATTCTCTTGATTTCCACTTTATTTACTGGACTTCTATTTGCCAGGGAATGGTTTATAAAACGAAATTAATACCTCCATGGACACGCTTCTTCAAACCACTAAACTTTCAAAATCTTTCTCTTCGGAAAAGGTGGTCGACAGGATCTCCTTTTCGATTAACCGCCACGAAATTTTTGCACTACTTGGTCCCAGTGGCTGTGGTAAAACAACCACTCTGCGACTAATTGCCGGGTTTGAACATCCTGACGAAGGTGAAATCCGGCTGAATCAACGTACCCTCAATGCAGATCAACAGTTTGTGGAACCCGAAGATCGTGGAATTGGGTTTGTTTTCCAGGATTACGCTTTATTTCCGCACCTGCCTGTCATTCGCAATGTGATGTTCGGGTTAAAAAAATCGGACCGAAAGCTTCGAAGAAAGAAAGCGGAGGAGGTTCTTTGCATGATGGGCCTTCGCGATTTTATGGACCGCCGTCCTTATGAATTATCAGGAGGCCAACAACAACGGGTAGCACTTGCACGCGCTATTGCTCCGACCCCTGAACTGATCTTGCTGGATGAGCCTTTCTCCAATCTGGATGCCGTCCTCCGTCAATCCACCCGTGCGGAAGTACGGTCCCTGCTAAAAAAAGCCGGAATGAGTGCCTTATTAGTCACACACGATCAGGAAGAAGCCCTCTCTTTTGCCGATCGGATCGCGGTAATGAATCAGGGAAAAATTGAGCAAACGGGTACTCCTGAAGAGGTTTATTACAGGCCCAGAACACGATTTGTGGCTCAGTTTCTGGGTACAACCAACCTTATATCAGCCGAAGCGATCGGAGCCACGGCCCTGACCGAATTTGGTCGTGTGAACCTTGACCGGCCCGCAAGTGGACAAGTAACGCTATCTATTCGTCCGGAACACCTTACCATTGAAGCCTATCAGAAAAGCCATGATGTTCATCCGGGAAAAATAACTTCCAAAGATTTCAAAGGACACGACATCACCTATCGGGTACTCGTACGTGCCAAGGAATACCTCGTCCATACCGATAACCGGTTAACCTTTCAGGCCGGCGACAGAGTCATAGTGAAACCACTGGAAACGGCGGTTGTCCTGGAAGAATAATCCCAAGTACTTCTTACTCTATTTCAGGCTCACTTAATACGGCTGCATAATCATCAATACGGCGATCGTATGCCTCATTCAGCAGAGGAGAAGATATCATGAAATCGGCCGATGACCGGTTACATGCAACGGGGACATTATACACTACGGCAAGTCTAAGCAAGGCTTTTACATCCACATCATGCGGTTGGGCAGACATGGGATCCCAAAAAAAGATCATCAGATCAATACCTCCATCAGAAATTTTTGACCCTACCTGCTGATCCCCTCCAAGTGGTCCGCTTTTAAAACGGTGTACATTCAGCCCAAGTTCTTTAGCGATGATCCCCCCGGTTGTACCGGTACCATATAGTTCATGCTTTGATAAAAGATCCTTGTTCCATTTGGCCCACTCAAGCAACACCGGCTTCCTGTTATCGTGTGCAATGAGGACAATCCGCTTTTTGGATTTCATTGGGATTCTGTTTTGAAGGGTCGGTTTTATAGGGTTCTCTGATGCTGACATCATATTCATTCTAAACGTTTGTTCGTAGTTAGCCGATGATTTCATTCCGGCTGTATATTTCCAATATAATAACTCTGCAACTTAAGCTTCTCTCCTTTATCGGATCATTACAAATTCATGGAAGGAAGTACCGGTCTCATCCTTAGGTATGCGTGCCAATTCACTAAACGTCGTAAAAAATGACTCCAGGATGATCCGACGGTCGATGCCTGGGAATGATCACCGCAATGAGACCCTTCCGTTCAGTTGAGTTAATCTAATGATAGGTTCTTCTCTTAAAAGTTCCACCCATTTCTTTTCTTCACCAACGGGTACACCAATCAAAACAACTCTTACCGTTGAATAAAAACGTTTCCATTCAAGGTTCAGCTCTTCGATTCTTTTCATCGCTTCTTCTTTCTCTACTCCCTCTTCTAATTGTACGAGAACTTCGCCGGGTGCATATAAACGATTATCAAGCCCGTCCTCAACTTGTACAAAATGCATCACTGCATGGTTCCATGATTCAGATGGTTCCACCTTAAGTTTCAGTTCCTGATCGCTGAATTGAAAGGAATAAGCCTTTTTTATCATGGATTTAAACGTCACCTGTTCATTGGTTACGGGCATGCCTGTTCGTCCCGGAGCGTGACAGTCCCAGTCTATCTTCATTTTCCGGATATCATAAATCTCATAGGATCCTCTGCAAATAAAGGAGTACGAACCCGCAGAAGGAATATTTGTGACCGAATCTTTGGTAGCAAAATTTAAGTAATGAAAGTTATCCGGATACCATACAACCTCCTCTTCACCCGAAAATACACTTCCATCTTCAGCCTGGATATATTCGAGTTTCCAGATCGTGTCAACGAGTTGTTCAGGGTCATCCATTTCTGCCTCTGTTCCACAGCCCCCCAGCATAACGGTTACAATGATCAAAATACCTAAACCCAATCTCTCCGGTTTGAAGGAAAGCGTATGGATAAGATTGTGTTTCATTTGAGATATCTGTTTAGAAGCTCCATGGATCCACGTGACTGATAATAAAAAGAGTTCTTTAGCCGCTTAATGTAAAAATCGACTCAGGAATTAGATTTTTTCCCCTGAATGGCAAATCGCTCTTGAATAAGTATTATAATATAAAACTTCTAAAAATGGTAGATTGATCAGGTTCATCATCCACAAATCCAGATTTGCAATACGCTATGATTTTGAGTGATATAGAGTATAAAAAAGCAACCTCCGGCGATATACCGATGGTGCAAAAACTTTTAATGGCAAACCGGCTTCCGTATCAAGATGTAGTAACCTCCGGTGTTTCCTTTATTATTGCCCTTTCCGACGGGCACATTATCGGTTGCATTGGAATAGAAGGAAAAGATAACCATGCATTGCTTCGATCGTTTGCTGTAGATGAGCGTTATAAAAACAAGGGGATTGGCAGTAAACTATATCAAAGGCTTTTAGCACAACTATCCGAGGAAAAAACAGAGATGTTACATTTGCTGACAACGACCGCTGATGGTTATTTCAAAAAAAAAGGGTTTGTTCGTTGTGATCGTACCACGGCGCCTGAAAGCATCAAAAGCACAAAAGAATTTTCATCGATATGTCCCTCTGACTCCATTTACATGACATTATGCATCAAACCGATATCACCTGGTAATTCGTCTGCATAAATCAAAGATTGCTTATATGTATTCCTCTTTTTTTGCGAATACGACAATGTAATGACAGCATGTTTTTTTAGAGGCTTGCGAATGAATACAAACGTTTGCTAATTCAAAGTCTTCGTCTATAAAACAGTTTTTTAATTAATTTTTTGTAATCTGCAACACCATAAGACTTCATCCATGTCCCTGTAACCCACTTATTCGTGGGAATAATTACCCAAACCGGGTAATTCAAAAAAAAGCAGCCGACTTTCACACCGGCCACTTTCTTCTCTAAACTCATTGCTATCAGGACTGAAAGCAGATCTTCCCGTTGTTCACTGTTAACACGCCTGTCTGCTTTTATTATCGTTCGTTTTAAAAT
>JASCXY010000077.1 GCA_030012235.1 Balneolaceae bacterium ANBcel3
GTATTTTTGCAGTACTTTTGATCCCAAACACAAGCCTACATTCTAAGAAATTGAATCATGAATAATGTGATAACAAGAGCACTGGTGGATGATGCCATGTCCTATGCGTCGTTCAGAAATAGAATAAACAGTCTTTTAATTGAGCGGCAAACTACGGGAAAGGATCAGGATCCGCGGCTGGTAGAGTATACCCGGCTGAATACAAAAAGAATGGATCGTTTTGAAAAACAGGTGGAGTTGTTGCCGGAATTGCTGGATGAACTGAAAGCACTGAAAAAGAATCAGATTTGGCTTGGTATTGCAGAGGCCTGGTGCGGGGATGTCCCGGCAAATGTTACTGCGCTTGCAAAGTTGTCTGTTGCCGTTCCCACTGTTAGCCTCAGGCTTGTGTTGCGTGACGAACATCCGGATCTCATGGATGCGTATTTAACGAATGGAAGCAGATCCATTCCAAAAATT
This sequence comes from Balneolaceae bacterium ANBcel3, assembly GCA_030012235.1. Taxonomy (GTDB): domain Bacteria; phylum Bacteroidota; class Rhodothermia; order Balneolales; family Natronogracilivirgulaceae; genus JASCXY01. The sequence continues at coordinate 460 of JASCXY010000077.1, forward strand.
ATTGCACTTGACGCAGAGACCCTGGAGGAACAATGGGTATGGGGTCCCAGGCCGGAACCGGCACAAAAGCTGTTTGATGAGTTGAGAATAAAAGGAGAAGATCTCTTTGCCATCGCTGAGCAGATCCAGAAGTGGTATAACCAGGACAGGGCCGTGACGTTGCAACAGGAAGTGCTGAAAAAGGTTAAATTGCAATCGGCCGAAGCGGGTTCGGTTAGCAGCTGACAAGGTATGGCCGACTCGATTCACAGAAAAGCTTTTTTTGACCATGTTGCCCAGACCAGCGACGGCCCGCTGGCACTTGAAATAGAACGTGCAGAGCAGCAATGGCTTTACACGGCAGACGGGCGCCGCATTTTGGATTTCATCTCCGGAATTGCCGTAAGTTCTCTTGGCCACGGACATCCCGAAGTAGTAAAAGCCGTCCAGGATCAGGCCGCACGGCATATGCACGTCATGGTTTATGGCGAATGTATCCAAAAACCGCAGTCGGAGTTTGCAAAAGCTTTGACAGAAGTGTTACCGGAATCGTTGAGCCGGATCTATTTTGTAAACTCGGGAACAGAGGCAAACGAAGCAGCTCTAAAATTGGCTAAAAAATATACCGGCCGAATCCGGTTTGTTGCATTTGAAAACGGATATCACGGGGATACCCAGGGATCGTTAAGTGTAACCGGACGGGATGTATACAGGAAGCCCTACGAACCACTCTTGCCCGAAGTTACTTTTTTCCCTTTCAATGACTCCTCGGTTATTCAAGGGATAGATGATACTACTGCAGCCGTTATCATGGAGCCTATTCAGGGGGAGGGAGGAATAATACCGGCACAAAAAGGCTGGCTGGAGTCCATTCGAGAACGATGTGATGAAACCGGTACGTTGCTGATTTTTGATGAAATTCAATCCGGATTTGGCCGAACCGGAAAATGCTTTGCATTTGAACATTATGGTGTTATTCCCGATATCCTTACCATGGCCAAGGCAATGGGCGGTGGCATGCCGCTGGGTGGATTGGCCTCCTCTTCAGATATTTTTAAAGCGTTCATGTACGATCCTCCGCTAAACCATGTGACAACCTTCGGGGGCCACCCGGTCTCTTGTGCAGCAGCTCATGCTGCATTTCGTGTATTGTTGAGAGAACAGCTAACAGAGCGGGCTCAGATGATAGAGTCTCACGCAAAACAAATCCTGAACGGACCCGGAATTATAGAAGTCCGGGGAAAAGGTGCTATGCTTGGCCTGCAATTGAGGGACAAGTTGCTTACTGCGCAGGCGGTGGAACGCTGTCTGAATATCCATGATATGCTGTTGGGGTGGACCCTCCACTCTAATACGCTGGTTCGCCTGGCTCCGCCGTTGACAATCCCCGAACCGGTTCTTATAGATGCACTGGAAAAGATCCGTGAGAGTGTTGCCCATTTTGCCTGAAAGCGTCAGCGAATGAGCGTAATTCGACGTACCAGTCTTTGTCCGCTGTCTGTATTCATTGCAATGATATACACTCCACTGGGGAATCGATCCATATTTAAAGAAAAAATATGGCGACCCGGCGAAACATGGCCTTCATCAAACTCTCTCAAAAGCCGTCCGTCTACGGAGTATAAATGAAAAGAAACTCCGGAGCTGTTAGCAAGTGTGTATGGGATCATGGTTTGATGATTGAACGGGTTGGGATAATTTGGTTCCAGAGAAGTGGAGTACAACGTTTCAGAGCTTTCTGCTGAGGTTGGGATCTGATTCACGCGTATACTCCCCAGGCGAAGCTCGGCGGGTGTTTTTGTATTTTTATCCGGAGATTCATCGATATCATAATAGCGCCATCGCAATTGCACATAGGGTTGATGAAGGGTTTCTGCCGGAAGATAAACAGGCCCCATGGTAGATGAATGGCCGCTTTCTGCGCTGCTCTTATATTCGACAGGCAGATTCCGATGATCGAGTACCGGCTTAAACAAGCCTGAGTCACCGATGCGGTACTCCAGCCGCAAAGCATAGCGTCGGCTGTTTGCCTGAAGGGTTTCTGCTTCCCACGTTACCGATATATTATCACTGTCTATGGTTTCCAATGCAAGAACTGCAGCGCCAAGTCGGTTTCGGTGATGATCTTCCCCTCCATCGTTGATAAAGGAGAGACCGTTGGTTTCAAGTCCGTTTATGCGGGTTCCGGAAGTCAGGTTATATGGAAGTGTCACGGGTCCGGCAGCCCAGGCATCCTGTCCGGGATGTTCACGATCCATATACTGAAATATGATATGATCGGGATAGGTGCCGGCCGGAGCATTTGCGGGCCATTCGTTGAAGTAAAAAGATGCATCGGAGAGGATATGAGGAGGCGGGTCAAAATGAACTTCCGAAGACCGTTCAAAAAGGGCAGTAACCAGGGTATCCCGGTCGGACGAAAGTGTAAGAATCGGTGAGGTTATTTCCGGATGGCCTTCCCACCCCGAGAAGCGATACCCCTTTTTGGGATGAGCTTCAATTTCTATGGGGAGATCGGAAAAATAGATCCCCGTCCATGGATACGGCTGGACTGTAATTCCATCGGTCTTTTCATGGATATCCATCTTATTCACCGAAATATAGCCTGCACGATCGGGGCCCTTTAGGTTCACGGTGACCAAAATGTCTTCTCCGGTTTCAAAAATCTCCCTAAGATGTTCTCTGGCGTATTCGGGTCGCTTTTCAGCAAATTTCCGGTACATGGATATATGGCTTTCCCAGTGAGAAAGCCTATGTGGGTAGACCCAGCGTTCGATATGTTCTTCGATTACCGGCTCAAGCAACGCTGTATAATGATCCATATGATGATTCACGTGCTCCGGAGAAAAAACCGAATTAAGGTAATTAAGGAATCGGTTGATGAATGCTGTCCGGAAATGATCATTGTCCCAAAGAGTACGGAGTTCCGCCGTAGACCAGGCAGGGTTAGCGCCAATGGTAGCCGATTTTAGACCCATTGCTACAGATAACATATCATACTCAGCCTGAGATTCACCCGTTGAATGGCCAAAACCGAAGTCCGTGTCAAAAAGCATATATCGCCATCTTCCGTCCTGGCCGGGTGGGGCATCCGGGTTAAACGGCGTTCTATACCGGAAATAATCTCTGTTATTAGCCGGCCAGTCAAGATTGACAAAGAAGATATTTGCAATATTATAGTCTATAAAATTATCGACATCCAGCAAGGTTTTTACGTGTTCATAATGCTCTTTTTGTGATATGTCATAATTATTGAGGAAAGCATAATATTGCCTGAAATGATCCGCTGTTCCCTCTTGCACTCTCATGAACCCTTCCAGATAGTCTATATTCTCGGGATCGATGTCGTATCTTCGGGCAAGATAATGTTTGTCGTATCGCTCCCGAATATTAATAATTCCCCAGTATTCGCCGTTAATGAAGTGCACTACCGGACGATACGACTGAGTGTCCATGTTGAAGTTCCGGACCAGGCCCTGGATTAATGCATCTCTGAACATGGTTGGATACCGGTAGAAATCCTGCCCGGAGTTTCTCAGGATTAGCCGGTTAAAAACAGCATCATCAGGAATATTGTGTTTTTCGAGCTTCGAGAAGTCGGGATGGGAGTCCGGGTGGTCGAAAAAAGGGTACTCAAAGCGGGCTTGACCATATTCGCTGCGGGCATACAAACGAAGCGATTTCATGGGCATGGCTCTGGATGCGCCGCCATGAATCCGGATTCCGATGTTCTGCTGAAAAACCCGGCCATCCACAGGATCAAAAAACTCCATACTGGCAGGTCGCTCCCACAAATCACCCCTTTCAAAATAATTGGCATCAGGAAATCCCCAGGGCGGGTTGAATGGCCGGTCTTCAAAGCCTGCACCGGGAATATAAAAACCGGTGTCATGATCAAAAAAGTGAAGTGAATCCGTAACTATTGAGATGACCGGGAGTGGATAAAATGGCTCAGAAGGTAAGGGATTTTCTGATATTTCAGCGGTTTGGTCATCGTGATCCACAAAAAAGGTATGAGTTACGGTCGCAGAGGGCATTCCACCTTCTGTAAAAGCCTTTGCACGAATCACATGAGCCAATCGGACAGGAGCCAGTGGAGGCCTCCACATATGAGCCCGTTCAGGTTCCAGTGGATTGGTTGGAATATCTGAGAGCAGATTTTCCGGAGGCATTTTTTTGTCGATTTTTTTTTCACCAAGCCATACAGGGTGATCTTCTGTGGGCTCGGAGCCATCCAGGCTGTAATGGATCACCGCGGGTTCTTCGGTATATATGTCCAGATAAAACGGAGTATCGTAAAAGCCGCCATAATGTGTAAAAACGGGTTCAGGTGCCTGAGTGTGCCAGTCTGGCTGGTCGTTAGCCTCGCCCGGAGTTGGATTGCTGAAATAAAACCATTGTTCGCTTCCATCCGGGTACCGGCCATAAGAAATATCTGATGGAATTCTTCGTGGCCCGACAGAATCAACCCGAACGCCCTGGTAGTCGGTCAGCAGAACTGGCTCGCCATGTTGAGAAATACTGAAGTTGGTGTGAAAGGGGAGGCCCGGATCTCTGCGGTTTTTTCCGGAAGCCCAGACCATCAGGTATTCAGATGGAGGGATAATGGTGCCTTCAGGAAAGACCCAGCGAAAAGGATTCTCCGGGGTATCGCTGAGTCCGTACCAGGAAATGTCAATGGTGTCAGAGCCGGGATTGTAAAGCTCTATCCAGTCTTCAAAAGAGCCGTCCTCATCAGAGATCGTGGTATTGTTGGATGCCTGAATTTCATTAATCAGAACCCGGGCCTCTGAGACAGAAGGCCAAAGAGAAATAAAAAATAGCAGGATCAGTGAGCGGGTACACATGGCCCCTAAAGAGTTTCAAGGCATATTGGTAGAAAGTCAGATGCGATAATCGGTTGCCCGGTACTATTTGTGTCTTTTTTCAAGCTCACGAACCAGGTCTTCCAGTTTCATATTCTCACCGGTAAGAAGCATCATCAGGTGAAACAGCAGATCCGAAGCTTCGTATGTAAACTCTTCCCGGGAATTTTTTACCGCGATTACGGTTTCTACGGCTTCTTCTCCAACCTTTTGAGCCAGTTTGTCCCGACCCTTCTTAAACATTTTACTGGTATAAGAACCTTCGGGTAATGTTTCTTTTCGTTTTTCTAGAAGCTGCTGGAGTTCAGAAAGAAAAGCAAGGGGATGTCCTTCACCGGATGGATCGTACGGGAATTGATGAAAACATGAAGTTTCTCCGGTATGGCAGGTGGGTCCAACCGGTTTTGCTTCCACCAGAAGAGCGTCGTTATCACAGTCCATTTGGATCCGAACGACGTGTAAAACATGGCCGGAAGCTTCTCCCTTCATCCAAAGACGCTTCTTGGATCGACTAAAGAAGGTTACCTTCTTTGTCTGTATAGTTTCAAGCAGCGACTCACGGCTCATATAGCCCAGCATCAGAACCTGTTTGGTGGTTACATCCTGAATTACCGCAGGCACCAGGCCGTCGGATTTGTCAAAGGCAATATCATCTACAGAAATCATAAGAAAAATAGGGTTTACAGACGAACGGGAATGCTGGCCTCTTTCATGGCTTGCTTTAAATCGTTGATTTCAATTTCACGAAAATGGAAAATACTGGCAGCGAGAACCGCATCGGCTTTTCCATCCAGAATGGCATCCAGGCAGTGCTGAATGGTTCCGGCTCCACCACTGGCAACCAGGGGTAACGAGACCGATTCTGAAACCAAACGAAGCAATTCGTTATCAAAACCGGACTTTGTTCCATCTTTGTCCATGGAAGTTAGCAGAATCTCTCCGGCTCCCCGTTCAGCGACTTCCTTGCACCAATCGAGGACATTTAAACCGGTATCTTTTTTTCCGGCATTAATGTAGACATTCCAGGAGTCCCCGTGTCGTTTGGCGTCAATAGCAGCCACGATACATTGTGTTCCGAAACGTTCCGCTGCCTGCGAAATCAGCTCCGGATTTCGAACAATACTACTGTTCAACGATACTTTGTCTGCTCCAACATGAAGCAGGGCTTCAATCTCATCTACACTGCCTATGCCACCGCCCACGGTAAAGGGGATCTGAATGTGTTTTGCAATATCCTCGACAAGAGGCACCAGAGTCTTTCTTTTTTCATTGGTCGCCGTAATATCAAGAAAAACCAGTTCGTCCGCTCCTTCGTTGGAGTACCGCTCGGCGAGCTCAACCGGATCACCGGCATCACGGAGGCCTTCAAAATTGATTCCTTTAACGGTGCGGCCATTTTTTATATCAAGGCAGGGGATAACTCTTTTTGCTAACAACATTCTGTGGGTTAAGATGAAAAAATACACATTCTCCGTGTCGCAACATCGGAAAATGAACTCTAATTAAGTAAAATAAATAATTTATGAATGATTTGTCATGAAAACATCCTAAAATAAAGGGCTTTAAACAGATTATAAGATACTGTCTGGACGTTTGTGTGGGGTTGTCGGACAATAAAACACTATCTGGCAGCGTGATATAAAACAACGTGCGAATTGCATCAGGTACCGCATACACTATAATTTGAACAGATATATGAGGGAACGACCATGTGTCAACGCATCTGGAAGGTAGGGCTTATCGGGTTTTTGTTCTTGGTATTTGCACCCGTTCTGATAGCATCGGAACAAACGCGCGAGGTACGCAATCTTGTAATATATCAAAACATGAGTCTGGTGCATGACCACCATAAAGCTTTTTTGAACAGTGGAGAGCAATGGTTGGTTTTGGATGGATTGGCGGGTTCTTTGAATCCATCTACGTTGATGCTCGATTTTGATGGTTCGTTGATTTCGATGGAAACACGCCTGGGGTGGTCTTTTTGGCAAAGAGTAGCTGAAAGACACAAAGGAGAAAAGATTGACCTGGTAAGTTCCTCGGGAGAAGTGCTGTCCGGTACAATAAAAAACGTTGAATATGGACGCCTGATTCTTGAGCGAAAAGATGGATCTCTTGCTGTCATCCCGGATCCGGATCGGTTTACGGCTGTTTTTGACGGAAAGCAGGTTCTGCCGGATGTAAGTGGTTCACTGAAAGCAAGAATTGCCGTAGATGAAAGCCGTACATATGGGTTGGATGTTCGATATATGATGCCTCAGCTGACATGGAGGGCGGATTATTCAATTGTCATTGATGAGGATAAAGAGTATGCACGGGTGACCGGTCTGGCGACCATACAGAATCGATCCGGAACCGCTTTGGGCGATGCTTCCGTACGTCTGGTAGCCGGACAGGTGGCTTCGGGAAATCAGCATCGGGATATGCATTTTGCCGGCGAAGCTATGTTACGCTCCAGGGTTGAACCAGGAACGGTTGAACCGGAGAGTTTCTCGGACTTTTATGTATACGATATGGACGGAAAGCACACACTAAAAGATCAGCTGGTATATCAGCTGCCTTTGCTACGTGCGGAGGAAGTCCGCTATACCAAAATATACCGGCATACAGCCCGTCCATTTGGACAATCCGGAAGAGATTTTCAAAACGCGGTTATCACGTATGAGTTTAAGAATGAAGAAGATTCAGGCCTGGGTTTGCCCCTGGCAAATGGAAGCGCCAGAGTCTACCTGGAGTGGGTGAAACAGGATAATATAACGCAGGCATTTGCGGGACAGGATCAAATGAGAAACATCCCGGTAGGGGAGTCTTTCAGGCTGGTAACCGGAAGATCGTTTGATCTCGTCGTTGAAGAGTGGGTGGAAGATACGGGACAGACCGGCCGGGTTCGAAACGAAGTGAGATACATACGGGTCAAAAACGGAACAGAGGAAGAAAAATCGGTACAGGTTGAAGTACCGCTTCGTTCAAACTATCGTATCACCGGATCGAGCCAACCTGCCCTGGAAAAAAAGGGAGATTTCGCATTATTCGAGATTCATACGGGACCGGGAGCGTATGGAGAACTGCGCCTTGAGTTATCTTCTCTATAATATAGAGTATTATGAGTTGGTTTTTTCATGAAAGGAAATCATTTCTTCAAGAGTGATTTTCTTCTCATAATAGGCTCTTCCTACAACCACCCCGTACATACCTTCTATGGCAAGTTGTTTCAGGTCATCTACATCGGCTACACCACCCGATGCGATGATGTTAACCTGTGGGAAACGTTCAGAGATATTTGAATACAACCCGGAATTAACACCACTTAGCATCCCGTCTCTTGAAATATCGGTACAGAGAATGGTTCGGACTCCCAATCGAACCATTTCACCCAGGAAATCGATAGCACTTTCGTCAGAAATGCGTTCCCAGCCTCCATAGGCCATTTTCCCATCCTTTATATCCAGGCCCAGGATACAAGTATCACCGCCAAAAGAATCAATAGCGGCTTTCCATTCCATTGGCCGCTGTACCGCAAGTGAACTGCTTACAATCCTGGAGATACCTGCATCCAATAACGTTTCAATATCTTCACGGCTTCGTATACCTCCGCCCGATTGAACACTTATACCAGTTTCCTGAATAATGCTTTCAATAATCGGAAGATTCATGAACCGTCCTTCCCGCGCACCATTTAAATCGACAATATGGATATGCGTGAACCCCGCGTCTTTGAATTTTTTAACAAAGGAAACGGGATCATCCGAGTAGACGGTAACCTCATTGTAATCGCCTTTTTTTAGTCGGACAACTTTTCCGTTCAGAAGGTCAATGGCTGGGATTACTTGCATATGTTAATCTGGTATTAATGTGTTTAAGTATGGAGTGAAAGTCTTTTAAAACTTCTTTTTGTATCCCCCGGTTTTTCTGTAAGGATACGCTAAAAAGAAATAAGTATAAGCCTACGATCCTTTTTCAAAAAATGAATCACCAACCTGCTTTCATAAAATAAATAAAGAGAAGCAACCGAGGAAGTATGAGGTATTCATCTAAAAAAGAACCTCAAAAACGTTGTCATTCAAATTGAGTTTGACAGAGATCAAAAATAATCAAATGATCATCAAATTGTATAGCCTGTCCAAAACAATCAATTTATTTTAATATTGATGTCAATGGCATGGAAGTCAATGGGATAATCTGATCATTTTGTGTTCCGGCTGTTTTTTTATGCGTTTACTGATAAAAAAAAGGAGCAATAAGCTATAGAGAGTGGCTTCTTTGATTCTTTTTGTATAGCAGCCAGATTCCGAAAAGTATGAAGGGGATACTTAAAAGTTGCCCCATTCCAAAAATCCAGCCTTCAGTAAATGCAGCCTGTTCTACTTTGGTATATTCGATAAAAAACCGGCTGGAGAAAAGGGTGATCATGAAAAACCCGGTAAGAAACCCCTCGGGTGGATTTTTTGAGTAATAACGATAGAGAATGATCAGAGCCGCAAAAATTAAAATGCAGATTACCGCTTCATAAAGCATGGTCGGGTGGCGGGGAATGGGCTGCTCCGGGATTGCGAGAAAAACAACAGCCCAGGGGACCTCTGTTGGAAGCCCATAGATTTCTGAGTTGAAAAAATTTCCCAGACGTATAAATGCACCGCCTAGTATTACAGGAATGGTCAGGCGATCGGTGATCCAAAAAAAGCGTATTCCAGGCTCGCTGCGCATGAACAGCCAGATAGATAAGAGGATACCAACCGTTGCCCCGTGACTGGCCAGGCCGCCTTGCCATACAAACAGCACTTCATGTATGTTTTGAATGTAATAATTGAAATCATAAAAAATCACATGACCCAGGCGGGCACCGATGATGGTACCAAGGGCAATATAGATCAGTAGCTTGTCCGCAAGAAGCACATCTTTTCCGGCGTCTTTAAAGAGCTTTCGGCCAATAAAGTAACCTATTAAAAAGGCGGCTGTAAAAAGGGCACTGTACCATCGAACCATCACCGGCCCGATGGTATCAATGGTTGGAGAAGGAATGATTAAGAAGAGAAGCTGACCGACGGCCATGGACCCGGCAAACAGGCCGGCGGATTGCCAAAAGGTGAGGTGGCCTTCTGTCTCTTCCACTTTTTTCTTTCTTTTGCGCGGCTCTTTTTTATCCTCCTGGCCCTTGAAACGGGATAATAAAGAAGGAGAGGCTAAAAAAAGGATGATTCCCACGATCAACCCCGGTATGCTGAGTCCCACGGGAAGCGAAAACTCACCAAAATTGACAATTATGGGATCCCCGTCCCATATAAAATACCCGCTTTCGTAAATGGAATGAGAAGGCATGGTCTATGATTCTGTTTTATAGATCGTTTTATCCGGAGTGTCTTCCAGGGTAATACCTGCTTCGGCAAGCCGGTTTCTGATGGCATCAGCTGTTGCCCAGTCCTTTTTCTCCCGTGCTTCCTTTCTCAGATCAATAAGTAATTGCATGACCTGGTCAAAGGGCAGGTCGGAACGCTCTGCATTGAATTCAGAAGGTTCCCAGATGGCAAGTACGTCACGGCATACCGACAGGACATATCCGGCAACGTCCTTGATATTGGCAGGAATTTCATGGTTGCTCAACTTCGATTTCAGCGGACGAAGTTGTTCGAACAGCGTTCCTATGGCCCGGGCCGTATTAAAGTCATCGTTCATGCAAGATTCAAAGTCCTGTTTCAATGTCTCAATGTCAAATGAATCGCTTTGGGCGGGGGTGCTTTCATCATCAGCAGCCTTATGCAAAAGCTGTAGCAATCCTGAAAGATTGCGATAACCGCTTTCTGCAGAAGCAAGTGCCGCTTCAGAAAAATCCGTTGTACTGCGATAATGACTTTGAAGCAGGAAAAAACGAATGACTTCCGGGGTCCAGGAACGGGACAGTAGTTTATGGCTTCCATCGAAAAACTGTTCGAGTGAAATGGCATTTCCAAGAGATTTACCCATCTTCTGGCCATTAAGTGTCACCATGTTGTTATGCATCCAGTAGCGGACAAACGGGTGATCGTGCGCTCCTTCGCACTGTGCAATTTCACATTCGTGATGGGGGAATTGATTTTCAATGCCACCGCCATGAATGTCAATGGTTTCTCCAAGATACTTGGTTGCCATGGCAGAACATTCAATGTGCCATCCGGGAAAGCCTTCTCCCCAGGGAGAATCCCATTTCATGAGGTGAGAATCATCGGCCTTTTTCCATAATGCGAAATCGGAAGGATTCTTCTTGTCGCTTTTACTTTCAATGCGAGAACCAGACTCGGCCTCTTCCAGATTCCTTCCACTCAGTTTCCCGTAATCCGGAAGTGAGCCGACATCAAAGTACACATTTCCGTCCACTTCGTAGGCATGGCCCTTTTGGATCAGTGTACGTATCATAGCAATTTGCTCCGGGATGTGGCCTGTTGCCCGTGGAGAAATATCCGGTCGGAGCACGCGCAGTTTGTCCATGTCACGGAAGTAGCGATAGGTATATTTTTCCGCTATTTCCATCGGCTCAAGA
>JASCXY010000078.1 GCA_030012235.1 Balneolaceae bacterium ANBcel3
CGACAAGGAAGTATTTGAATACAAAGGGGAAACGGTGGCTACTATTCCCAATAATCCTTCAGAGGAACTGCTGGCCTCATTGAAATAACCGGGCATGAAGAAACCCTTTTTGGGATCGAAAAGGGTTTTCTGAACATGGAGACCATTAAGATATAAGGGGCAAGTTCAACTGTTTTCTCGAATAAGAACATATTCTTGTAAGAGGCCCGGTTGCATTTGTTCCTTTGTCGTTTAAGGCTTCAGTTATAGTAAGGAGATCCGGATATCAAACGGACAATATGGCTTTTTAATTCTGCGCTGCCATTATGTAAAGGTTTATAGTACATGGCTTCGGAATTTCTTTTATTTTTATCGGATTTACTCCACAAAAATGGAATTCTGACATGTGGCATATATGTAGTTGCCGGAAAGATCGGAATCATATAACAAGTTCTACCCACACCTTTTTTCTTTATCCCAATGTGGTATCCCATTTTGAAGGCGTATTGCACAATAGTGAATCACATACCAGAAGCATTTTAATGGTAATTTCCTATATTGATAACAGGTTTATCAAATAGCCAGAGAGGGTGTTTTGGGGCATGTTCTACAGACTATCGATATAAGAAAATATTCCGTTTTTTAGAGTTTCGTACACCCTGTTAGAATCGTTATTCCACTTTACTTACTATAGAATCACATATGAAAAAAACAGCTCATTTTTTCATCATCTTTCTTTTTGTTGCTTTGGTTGCCGGCTGCGATGTAAAGGATAGTAATTCAACGGACGCGCTCTATATTATTATTAAAAATGATGTGGCCAGTATAACTACGGAAGCGCCATATTATAACCTGTTGAGTGGCACGATTGAGGTTTCGGTTAGCTCTGACCCATCGGCATCGGAATGGGACGGGTATGAAGGCAACCAGACGGTGACGTTGGAAGAGGGAGAAGTCAGCGAGCCATTGCGTATAAGTAATCGTTTTACTGTGCAGGTAAATGGGATGGATTTTAAAGCAGGAGGATTTGGAATTAGTAATCCGCCCCGCGATACCTGGCTTCTAAAAATAATATCCATACAGGAGCCAATGGAAGGATCTTTTTATTATGGCTGGGACCTTAGCGTAGTATTGGACTGATATTAAGAGGGTGGAAGGGTTTGCTGTAGGCAACGATCTGTCCCTTTATTCATGAATCTTATCAGAGAAGATGTTCTGTGAAAGTGAAGTGATCCTGCCGTATTATACGTTTTGGATATCCCTGTGTCCGAAGAGAGCTTCTACCCCTTGGGTGTTTTTTCAGGCACGTTGTGGCCGGCAATAAGGTGTATACTATGTGATGAAGGAAAAAAGGATGGGCTATTTACAGTTAACGGAAAAAATATCTGAGATTATTTCTCTTGAGAAAGAAGACCATGAGCTTTTGGAAACGATGTTCAGGCCCTTAAAAGCAAAAAAAAAAGAAATTCTGGTCGAGATGGGGAAAACGAATCGGCAGGCGTTCTTCGTCAATAGCGGTTACCTCAGATATTTCACTGTTTTGGAGTCAGGAGAAGAAGTCATCATTCACCTGTATGCACCCAACACTTTTGCGGCGTCACTCGAAAGTTTCTTCTCCGGGATGCCGGCCGAAGGATATATAGAGACCATAACAGAATGTGATCTATGGGTAATTTCCAACAGCGATTTGGAAAAGCTATATTCAACGAGTCAAAAGTGGCAGTATTTTGGACGAAAACTGATGGAAAGCTTTTTGATAGAAAAAGAACAGCGAATTATTGATCAGTTATCACTGAGCGGCAGAGAAAAGTATATGAAGCTGCTCCAGTCGCATCCGGAAATTATTCAGCATGTACAGGTACAATATCTGGCTTCTTTTTTGGGGTTAAAACCAGAATCTTTGAGTAGAATTCGGAAGCAAATTATCTGACATTTATCAAGAGAAACGTTCGGGGGATTACAGAACTTTGTCGAAAACCTCTAAAATATTCGACAATATGAAAACCATTGTAATAACCGGAGCCTCAAGCGGTATTGGCAAAGCCACCGCAATATTATTCAGTAAAAAAGGTTGGAACGTAGCTGCAACCATGCGGTATACCACCACCTCTTCCCTCTTTGATGGCTATCCCTCCATCCGTTCCTATTTTATGGATGTTCTGGACAAAGATTCCATGGATGCATGTATTCAACAAATTCTAACGGATTCGGGCCGTATCGAGGTATTAGTGAACAATGCCGGAGTATACGAAACGGGTCCTTGTGAGGGGACATCCCAAGAGCTTACTGATCGGCTCATCCATACAAACATTCGTGGAGTAGCCTATGCTACTCAATCTGTTCTTCCTCATTTTCGTCAGAATAAAGGAGGCATTATAGTACTTGTTTCATCGGTTGCCGGCCGGGCGGTTTTTCCGTTTCAATCGCTATACCATATGACAAAATGGGCGATAGAAGGATTTGGAGAGGGGTTGAGATATGAATTAAATGCCTTGAATGTGCGGGTGAAATCATATGCGCCGGGTGTTGTAAAAACGAATCTCTGGGATGAGCTGGATCGACACTCCAGTATATCGTACCCTCCGGAATACGATCAAAAATTCAAGCATTGGCTCTCGTATCTGAAAGGAAACGTTGAAAAAGGAACATCGCCTGAACAGGATGCTGAGGCTATATATGAGCTTGTTATGGATAACAAGGACACGTTTTATTATAGCTCGGATTTTAATACTAAAATGGCCGCCTTCCTGCATAGGTTTTTACCGGTAAACATATTCCAAAAAATGATGTCAAAACTTTCCGGAGTGAGCTGGAAATGATCGGATAAAGTAATCTCTGTTTCTTGACTGCCTAACAATCGTTTATAATGAACAGACTTGTTTGATGATACTCTATCCCGGGCTGGGGAAAAAACGGAACTCCCAAAAAAGTTGTCCGTAATCGGTCAAAATACTACATTTCGATATGTGTATGGGGTTCCGCCCTTTAGTTTTGACTGTAGGAAGTCCGAAGTATGGCATACACAGGAGGGGTTTGTATTATTACTACGATGTTTTGAAAATCTTGAGATGGTTATGAAAAAAATTACGGTGGTTCTGCTTTTTTTATTATTGCACACGTTCAGCTATGCTGAAGTTTATCAAGACGATGAGGGTTGGACCGTTGTTGTACCGTCGGAGGATACAAGAATAATTTATGTCAGCAGTTCCATGGGAAGCGATGACAACGATGGCCTCAGTGAAAATACCCCGGTAAAGAGTATTGAAAAGGCTTACAGTCTGTTGAGAAGCGGCTATCCGGATTGGATGCTCTTTAAAAGGGGCGATGTTTGGTATGAATCCTTTCCATTTATACATGTCTCAGGAAGATCAGAACAGGAACCCATGCTCTTTTCCTCTTATGGCACAGGTGCGCGGCCCCTGATCAAAAGTAAAGAGAGGAATGCGATCCGAAGAGGCGGTGGAGATAACATCTATGGGCATCTTTATATCATTGGATTTGACTTTTATGCCTATAAAAGAGACCCCGACTCTCCGGATTATGATGAAACGTATGATGCGAATTATGGTTTTAGCTGGACAGGAGGTGGCCATGACATTCTGATAGAAGATTGTTCCTTTCGTTTTTTTTCCGGTGCGGTTGGATTTCAGAGGCATACCGGCGCCTACCTTACAGATGTCAGGGTAAGACGCAGCACCCTGCTAAATTCATATAGTTATAGCAGTCATTCTCAGGGGCTTTATGTAGATAAGGTTGATGGCCTTTTGGTGGAAGAGTGCATCTTCGACCATAATGGGTGGCTCATTCAGGGGCCGGGTGACGGTTCAAGAGATGGAGGTGCCGCTACGATGTTTAATCACAATGTGTACATTACGGCAACCAATGATATCGTTCTCCGCGGAAATACATTTTTGAGATCTTCCAGCATCCAGAATAAAATGACAAGTAACCAACCAGGAGAGTCCCGGAATATTTTAATTGAAGACAATCTCTATGTGGACGGAGAAATCGGAATCAGTATTGGGGGAAATACCGACGACAGTCTCCGGTTTGTGGACACGGTTATCCGGGATAATGTGATGATGTATCTGGGTAAAAGCAGGCCAACAGGCCGGGATCTCGCATGGTACATTGATATCGTTGACAACGTGAATACGGTGGTTCAGAATAATGTTTTGATTCATCAAACATGGTCTAATAATGCCTATGTTTTCCGCATTACCGGGGATACGCAACGTGGTGTTGAAATTAGCCGGAATGTCATCTATGGTATCCGGGACAAAGGAATACGTTCTTATGCAAAACCGGGGTGGAGCGATGTGCACATTCATGGTAATTACTTTCAGGACCCCGGGGTGGGAATGGAGATTCATTATCACATGGGAGGCTTTGAAAGTGTAAGATACTCGGATAACATCTATTACAGAGAAGGAGAGGGTACGTTTGCCCGAATAGAGAACTCCCCTTATACCCATGATGAATGGGCTGAAGCTTCTGGTGAAACCGGTTCGGAGTATCGCAGAGCACCATTCCCCGATCCTGATCGCTCGGTTGAATCGTACTATGCCTTTGTGGGAGGGGATGGAACATACGAAGGTTTTATTGCTCAAATGAGGAAACAAAGCCGGGATGAGTGGAATTCGGCATTTACAGCATCAGCTATAAATGCCTACATCAGAGATGGATTCCGTACAGAGAGTACAGGCACCTCTGTCGACGAAAGACATGCTCCTGATGAATTAGAACTATCGCAAAATTATCCGAATCCTTTTAACCCCGGTACCACCATTCCTTTTGCCCTTAACCGTGAAGCGGGAGTGCAAATGAGTATCTATAATATTCTGGGGCAACGTATTGCGGTGCTGGTAAACGGAAAACGCTATACCGCGGGGACGCACCATGTTTATTGGAACGGGAAAGATTCCAGCGGTTTTGAAGTTCCTGGCGGTGTTTACATCTATGTAATACGAACCGATGATTATTCTCAGCAAAGAAAAATGACACTGATACGTTGAGTTTAGAAGACTTTGGCAGAGAAACTTTCTTCCTTTCTCACTTAAAAGTATCTTTGGATCCATTGTGGTTCGATTTCCGGTCTATTCCTGTAACACTAATTGAATTTTTTATGTCTGATGCGCAATTTGTAAGCTTATCTCAAGTCCTTACAAACCTGGCAGATATACCTGCCGAAGAAGCGGCCAGGTTGTATGAGATCGGGAAAAAAAAGTCCGTTAAAAAGGGAGAATTATTCATAAGGTCAGGTGAAGTGCCCGGGAAATTCGCATTTGTACATTCGGGACTGTTCCGCTACCTCTATACCAATGAGGAAGGAAAACAGTTTACCAAAGGATTTATGCCTCAATTCCTTTTTTTAAGCTCCTATTCAGCTATGATCCAGAACACGCCTTCCTGGTTTTGTATCGAAGCTCTCGAAGATTCTCTTATTATTGAATTTGACTACCATTCCTGGATGGAACTGAAAGCATCGTCGTTCCACTGGGATCGTTTTCTTATAGCGATGCTTGAAAGGGGATATACGATCAAAGAAACAAGGGAACGGGAGCTGTTACTGTTGGATGCAGAATCCAGGTATAAGATATTTTTGGATAGGTATCCGGGGCTTGAACAGCGTGTAAAACAGCATATGATTGCTTCCTATCTGGGGGTTACCCCCGAGTCATTGAGCCGTATTAGAAAAAAAATCCACCATTGACCTAGATCAATGGTTGTATGGATTAAAGGAGATAAGTTTGGCTAACTATAAAACGTCAAACTATATATTCCTTTAAAAATGACTCAAAATACGGTTCTTATAACCGGCGGCAGTTCCGGAATCGGCCTCGAATTAGCCGGGAGGTTACTGAAAAGAAAAAAAAAGGTCATCATTTGCGGGCGTTCGAGTGAAAAACTGAAACGTGCCCGGGAGATGTATTCCGCGCTTCATGTAATTCAATGCGACCTTTCCGATCCCGATGACCGTATTCAGTTAACGGATCGAATAACAAAAGAGCATCCCGATTGTAATATCCTTGTAAATAATGCGGCGGTTGTACACCGGGATTCTTTTCTGAATGGAAGTAAAATCATGGAAAAAGCCCGGGCAGAAGTCGAAACCAATCTGATAGCTCCAATAGCCCTGACCAAGGGGTTGTTGCCGCTACTCATGACGCACCAGCATGGCCGCGTCATAAATATTACATCGGGACTTGTCTATGCGCCCCGTGCTATATATCCCTTTTACAATGCAACCAAAGCGGCGCTCCATTCTTTTACCATGGTACTCAGAGAGCAATTGAAGGAAACGAATGTGGAGGTAATCGAAGTAATGTTCCCTGCCGTGGATACTCCCTGGCACCAGGGATCGCCTCCAAAAATAGCCATCAGTACCAAACAGGCGGTGGATGAAATGATGAAAGGACTGGCTAAAGGGAAGAACGAAATACATGTCGGTGGTGCTGCAATTCTTCGTTTATTGTCGAGAGTAGCCCCGGGATTTGCTTTTAAAAAAATTAATGCATTGAAATAGAAAAAAAAGATGGAAAAGTATTCTCAAAACAGATTAGCAAAAGGGGCATTTTGGACAAGTATGGCTTTCTATGGCCTGATTGCATTTGAATTTTTTTATATGTTCAGCCCTTTTGCTGTTTACTTCTACGCGGTATATGGACCCGGGCTGGATATCCTTTCTCTTTCGGGGTCAACCAGCTGGTTGATCGCCTTTTTTATGCCTCACATTGCCCGGGAGACTTCTTCCTTCTTTATCAGCTGGCATGAAGCGATCGGGATGATACTCTTTGTTGCCGGACTGCTCGCGTTTATGGTGGGTGCTATAAAAATATACTTGAGCAAGCTAAAAAAACAAGGTGCAGTCGTTCGTGGTGTGTACCGTTATATCCGTCATCCACAGTATCTTGCCCTCATGATTTCAAGTGTGGGGATGGTTTTGATCTGGCCAAGGTATCTGGTATTGATCGGTTGTATCACTGTCTGTTTTGCCTATGTGCTGCTGGCCAGAATCGAAGAAAAATTATGTCTGAGAGATTTTGAGGGATACGATGTCTACATGTCCAAAACCGGTATGTTTTTACCTAAGTCGATAGAGCGGTTCCTTTCGATAATCTCCGTACCAAGCAGCAGAGCAGGGAAGGGGCTTGGCATTGCTGCCCTGTATCTCATTCTACTGGCCACCTTTTTAGGAGGAGCCCGGGTACTGCAGACATATTCTGTCCATTCGCTGTATACATTGTCCACGCCACAGGAAGTATACCTTTCCATAGGCAAGTTCGAAACCAATGAATTCAACGAGCTCATTGATATCATCTACGCCGATAAGGAAGTTTCAGAGATACTATCCAGACAAAAAAACCCGGAAAATCGATGGATAAACTATGTAATGCCCACAGACCTGCTGATTTCCGAGGTACCAATGGAGATACCGGAGGGCCGTGTTCCATCGCACCGCTCCCCTCATAAAGAAGATCCGTCACGGTATAAGATAATATTTACGATCGCTGATTTTGGTGCTTCCAGCCCTGGAAATCATTTGAACATCCTAAAGCGGGCGGTAAATAAAACGCCTGTTCTGGAGGTATGGATAGACCGAGTTCAGCAGAATGTTGAAAAATGGATCCTGCCAACGGAGGAGGAGGTTTACTTTGGGATGCCGGTGCCTGTTTTTTAGTCTGTTCAGAATGAAAAGGGAGGAGGTGGCCTGTAATTGATTTTTTTTTGAGACACAAAAAAATCAATATATTCAAAAGTGCTTCATCCTCCTTTTATAGAGATTTTTATCAACATCCTGGACGGTGTCTCTGTTTGAGTGGATGATCGCCCGGCGTCCAAGTGAGTGGTAACGCTGCTCATCGCCGGCTACATCGATTCTAAATTATCCGGAAATGTGCAGATGCCCAAGACCAGCCTGGAGAAGGATACCTTATGCTTTCAAATAAAGTAACCATTGGAGTACTTTGCCCTTATTCATCAACATACCCATCATTGGCGCAGGATTTTTTACATGGGTTGATGTGTGGACTACCGGAATCGCTGCATTCAGAGATTAGAATCCAACCAGAATATGTTAAACAAGGAGAGCCTCAGCTCGTAAGTGCTGCTTTACAGAAATTTTTCGCTTTTCATCAGGCCGATGTAGTAACCGGGCCGGTTAGTTATAAGACACTGCCTGAATATAATTCTTTGATTGAGGCATCAGGGAAAATGGCCTTGTTTACAGATCTTGGGGAATACCTGCCTCATCCGGACATGATTTCGGACTATATTTTTAATAACAGTTTTCAATACTGGCAGGCCGAATATGCAAAAGGAGTATGGGCGCAAAAAGAATTTGGGGATCGGGGAACTGTATTGATGCCCCTTTATGAAGCGGGGTACCACATGCATTCAGCTTTTCGACATGGTACCGAATTTTCCGGCAGTGAGGTTGTGGATTATATCGTAATCCCGCAGGATATCAAACAGGATAAAGAAGTAACGGAATATGTCGATCAGCTGGCCCGCCATTATGAAAAACAGGGACGCCCGTCTTATCTGAATCTTTTGTTTTCAGGTAAGGATGCTATTCAGATTCTAAAGGTATTGGCAGGAAACTCATATTTTGATGAGATCCCTCTGCTGGTTTCGCCGCACATGAGCTCACTGGAGATGATTCAACAGATCCAGGGAGAGCACCTTACAATGTACAGTGCCAGTATGTGGAATTTTGAATCCACCGTTCCGGAAAACGATATCTTCAGGAAGAAATACATCAGCAGTACGGGCACCTATGACAATGTTTTTTCGCTGCTCGGATATGAAGTCGGAATGGCAGTCGGAATCTTGTATCCAAGTCTGAATTCAAAATTTTATGCCGATGCCAGGAGGTTACTTAAGAATGAGCGGCTCAAAACACCGAGGGGCGAACGAAGTTTCTATTTGGATTCAGATTATGCCACTCCGCTCATCGATATTGAAAAAATTCAGACAGGCGGATCCAAAACCGGTAGAATGGTAATAAGTCGTGGCCAATCTCTGCCCTACAATCATCAGATTTACCGGGAAATTCATGAAGAGTGTGTTTCCGGATGGAAAAATCCTTATCTCTGCATTTAAATATAAAAGCATAACGCATTGGCTGGATTAATTTTTCAGTAAAACGATGATATTTCTGATAATATAAGCACTATCATTCAGTCATTCAGGATGTGTCATAATAACCGTGGTCAGAGTATTTTTTTCTTCCATTTCATGGTATGCTGATTGTCACCTTCTAAAGCTTCTCTTTCATGCACTGGATAATAGATTAAATTTATCGGCCAGTATCAAAAAAAAATAATTGCTAAATAGCTGGATTATATAGACCTTTCAAAAGGAATTTATGGGATAAAAAGCGTGTATTTTCCAATAAATATATAGGGAGATTTCTTAACTAAACTAACAAGGAGGCAGCACTATGGATGCACCTTTTATAGCGATGATTATGGCATGGGCGGTTCAATGGGCGCCCATGGGATGGGCGCAATGTGATGGCAGGATGTTGCAAATATCACAAAACCAGGCACTATTTTCACTAATTGCTACTACGTTTGGTGGTAATGGCCAGACCTACTTTAACCTGCCGGATCTTCGTGGAAGAGTACCGGTTGGTATGGGGCAGTCACCGGGGGGGGCGGTATTTCAAATGGGGCAAACTGGCGGAGCAGAGACCGTAACTCTGAATATAAATGAAATGCCATCCCACCAGCATCAGGCTCAAATGGGAGAAATTTCGGTAACTCCGGTCTATAGTAAGAATAATGCTACCAGAACTAGTCCGCAGGCAAATGATGTTCCTGCTATAGTAGGAGTGCTTGAAGGCCGTGATTTTTCTGCGCAACAAGCCTATGGAAACAACACCAATACCATTGAAGGAGCATCCCTTACAGGTCAGGCCAGTGTTGTTGTTGATCCAAATGGCGGAAGTCTTCCGCACGAAAATATGCAACCCTACCAGGTAATCAATTGGGTTATTGCTTTAAATGGTTTATATCCTCCCAGAAATTGATTTATTGAGTAATCAGGATTTGTTGTATAGAGTCAGGAAGAGGGTGGATATGCTTTTTTAAAAAGGATGCATCGAAGGAATTGTCCCTATTTCGAAGTTGCTAAAGAAATAATTACCTTCTTCGTTTTCTGAAAGAAGATGTATTATTCTTATGTGCTTTTTCAGTAGTTCGAACGACTGGGGAGGATTGTTGGTAGTTAATGCATTAGAAAAATATTCTGCCCGATAAATTGATCGAAAAAAAGGAAGCTTCAAGTTTTTTTTGTGTTTTTTAACAACTGGGTAAAGGGGCTTGTTGCCTGAAGCCGATCGTGTTTTGTCTATGGTTTTTCTGGAGAGGTGTCTGCTACCTCTTCTGGTTTATTAATAAGAGTATATGATATGGTTTAGGGTAAGGTAGAAATTCAATTCAATTTTTTATATAAAGACTAGAGTCAATGAAAAAAATACTGTTATTAGTGTCACTGTTTGTTGCAGTAGCCGGACTTACTGCTCACGCCCAGCAAACACTGGTGGAATACGATATTCGTTCAATAAATGGTTTTACTGCAAGTCAGTTACCTCCTTCGACTATCGCTGATGATGTTTCAGCTTCAGGAATTACCTATGCCGCAAATTTGGAGCCAGACGATGGCTTTTGGGAAAACTTGAGTGAAGGCCTCTTTCTGGTCAAATGGGATGATGGCGCGTTCAATGTAAATAATAACTACCTGGAATTTACCGTGTCAGCAACCGGCGACAAAAAACTGGCATTGGATAACCTCACCCTTGGGGTGGGACGTGAATCTACCTCTAATATTTCCGGGCCAATGGTTTTCCGGGTTTATTCCAGCCTGGATGGATACGGCAGTATTCTGGGTCAAGTAATGCTGCCTCCCATTAGTGGTTCAGCGGATGTAGAACAAGCTACCTTGAACGTAACCCTTGACCAAAGCTTTGACAATATTGAATCGGTAACATTCAGAATTCATGGGCATAATGATGTACAGAATGATAATTTTCTTGCAGGTGGTGGATTGGCTAACTTTTCGAGTGCTAGTATTGAAGTGGGAGGATTGCCTTTTTCCGTTGGTAGTACTGGTTCTAATGTTGTTCTTACCGGCTCCGTATTCGATCCTGATGAGCTCACGCTGACCAATGCGGGGGTTTCTAATCTTGGGGAAACCTCAGCCACTTTCGGAGCCTCGATTCCTTCAGATGGTGGACTTACTATTGTTAGTCGTGGGTTTGTGTATTCCCGGACATCTGAAAACAGCGATCCTGTCATTGGAGGTACCGGAGTATCTCAGGTTACTTCGGGATCAGGAGATGGCGCGTTTAGTGAGACTGTTACCGGCTTTGACGAAATTACACAGTATACTTTACGAGCCTATGTAAGTACTGAAGAAGAGGGTACCGAGTACTCAGATCCGGTTACCTTTGCAACATTGGCTCCCGAATTGGCCCGTTTTGACATTGAGAGTATCAACGGATTTTCATTGCCCTTTTTACCGCCGGCTTCGGTACATCCAAACTTGGTCGTTTCCAATATAAGCTATGCCGGAAATTTAAGTATCGATACAGACTTTTGGGAAAATGCACAAAGTGCCATCATGCTGGTTGGATGGGAGGAAAATTTTAATACGAATGAATCCTATTTTGAGTTTACAGTAGAACCCGAAGTCAATCATCGCATGACGTTGAACAATATAACGATAGGATTGGGTCGGGAATCCAGTGAATTCGGGGGTACTGGCCCTGAAGTTT